>DVIY01000216.1 GCA_018710915.1 Candidatus Gallacutalibacter pullistercoris | reverse complement strand
CATTGGTTTGGTCGGCCTAATGTGTTTAATATCCCGCAAGACAACACTTGGACGGCAACGGAACGAATCGTATTTCCTGAGGATAAGCAGCATACCTGGAAGCATTATGTGGATGCACGGAGAATTGAGATTTCCTGCGGCGAGGCTCCTTATCTGGTAAGTCGCTATGATACAGTAACCGGTGACCCCATTGAACTTCTCTCCCGGATCGGTTTTCTGGATCGCAAGCTGCGGGTTGTGACCGAAAATGCCTCCGACGAAAGCGAATGGTTGAAATGGGCGTATCGAGCTTACGAAAGTATTTACGGCTTTGAGTTTCAGGGCGATAACTTATTGCTTGCACGGGAAAATTTGCTGTATACTTTTATTGACTACATGCGGCATGCGCTAAAGCGTACTCCGACGCTCAATGAGCTAAAAAGGGTGGCCACCATCATTTCCTGGAATTTGTGGCAGATGGATGGCCTCACATACGGGCCGCCGCTTTGCGATATTCAAGAAGAAATGAATCAGCTATCAATATTTGATTTTATTGAATCTGAGTTCCTGACTGCTCAAAAGCCTGCAAAGTCTCGGTGCAAAATCAAGGATTGGCGATCCAAAGTGATCGTGGAATACTACTCTTTGGTGAAGGGGGAACGATAATGGAAACCGTATTTGGAACTTCTTTCGAGTACAAATTGATTTATGTTTTTGCCATCAATGATGAAGCCCA
Organism: Candidatus Gallacutalibacter pullistercoris; assembly: GCA_018710915.1. Taxonomy (GTDB): domain Bacteria; phylum Bacillota; class Clostridia; order Oscillospirales; family Acutalibacteraceae; genus Heritagella_A; species Heritagella_A pullistercoris. The sequence goes on along the minus strand of DVIY01000216.1, from coordinate 3,309 downwards.
CAAAGGGCTTTTGAAAATTGGTGATACTACGATTCAGTCAGACGCTTCCATTGATGCCCTGTTTCCCAACTGTAAGGCGCTGAATCAGGCGGCGCTGAGCCGAATCAAGCAGTATACGAACACAGCGGGTATTTCTGCCCAGCTGCTACATACCGAGTTGGCGGTCCGCCTTGTTAGAGGCAAGGATGGACAGCAGGTGTTGAAAGCTTTCCGGGACCATGATGTACACCGGGTGTTGGAGAACTCCGGCATTCCCAAGAAAAAGCTGAAGAACTCCACCAGCAGAGAATGGTTCGAGGTGGATCTGGCCACCGTTCTGAAAGCGATCGAAGCGGTGAAGAAGTGCCAGCCTAACCTGTCCGGCGCGGGAGCAGGCACAGGTTTTACCCCCATTGTGTTCCGCCCGGAACAGGAAGAAGCCATTGAGAAAACGCTGAAACAGTTCAAGACCGGCAGCCGGATGCTCTGGAACGCAAAGATGCGTTTCGGCAAAACTCTTTCTGCCCTTCAGGTAGTTAAGAAGTCTGGCTTTGCCAAGACCATTATTGTTACCCATCGCCCTGTGGTGGACGATGGTTGGTATGAAGATTTTCAGAAGATCTTCTATGATACCGATGACTACACCTATGGCTCCAAGGGCCACGGGGCTGCCATTGAAGATCTGCTGAACAGCGGCAAAAAGTTCGTCTATTTTGCGTCTATTCAGGATCTGCGCGGTTCCTCCACCGTTGGCGGCAAATTCGATAAAAACGATGCTGTGTTTTCCCTTGACTGGGATCTGGTCATCGTGGATGAGGCCCACGAAGGAACCACCACCGCCCTGGGCGATGATGTCATTAAAAATCTGGTCAAGGAAGGAAACAGCTACGATACCAAGTTCCTTGCCCTGTCCGGCACGCCGTTCAATATCCTCAAAGAATTTGACGACAACATTTATACCTGGGATTATGTGATGGAGCAGCAGCGCAAAGCGGAATGGGACAAGCTGCACTTTGGCGATTCCAACCCCTACGACGAGCTGCCGGAGCTGAAAATCTATACCTACGACCTGGGCAAAATCCTCACCGATAAAAGCTATGTAGAGTTGGAGGACAAGGCGTTCAATTTCCGGGAATTTTTCCGTGTTTGGACTGGGGATATCAAACACGATCATAAGGCTATGCCAGCTACTGCACAGGTTGGCGATTTTGTCCACGAAAGTGATGTCTGGAGCTTTTTGAACTTGATCACAAAAGATGACCCGGACAGCCACTATCCTTATGCCAATGAAGAATACCGCAACCTGTTCCGCCATGCCCTCTGGATGGTTCCCGGCGTCAAAGAGGCCAAGGCTCTGAGCAAGCTGATGAAGAAACACCCGGTCTTTGGCTGTGGTGTATTTGATGTTGTCAATGTGGCCGGTGACGGCGACGAGGAAGAACGCTCTGAAGATGCGCTCCAGAAGGTGCGGCAGGCTATCAACAGCGCCGGAAACGATGGTTACACCATCACCCTTTCCTGCGGTAAGCTGACCACCGGCGTCACCGTGCCGGAGTGGACGGCTGTGTTTATGCTGGCCGGATCGTTCTCCACTTCTGCCGCCAACTATCTGCAAACCATCTTCCGGGTACAGTCGCCCTGCAACAAGGACGGCAAGATCAAACGCTGTTGCTATGTGTTCGACTTTGCCCCCGACCGCACCTTGAAAATGGTAGCGGAATCTGCGGCTCTGTCCACCAAAGCGGGCAAGGCGAATGAATCCGACCGTCGAATCATGGGCGAGTTTTTGAACTATTGCCCGGTCATTGCGGTAGATGGTACGGTGATGAAAGCCTACGACACCAACCGCTTGCTCCAGCAGTTGAAGCGTGCGTATGCGGAACGGGCTGTGCAGAACGGTTTTGATGACACCAATCTATATAACGACGAGTTGCTACGTCTGGAAGAACTTGATATTGAGAAGTTCAATAACCTAAAGAAGATTGTCGGGACATCCAAAGCAGCCCCCAAAGCTAAGGAGATCGACATCAACGCCCAGGGTTTTACCGATGAAGAATACGAAGAGCTGGGCCGGATCGAGAAAAAGCCCAAGCAGGAGCGCACACCGGATGAAGAAAAGCGTTTGCAGGAGATGAAGGAAAAGCAGAAACTCAAAAACAATGCAATTTCCATCCTGCGGGGCATTTCCATCCGTATGCCGCTGCTGATTTACGGCGCTGATATTCCCATTGATGAAGATATCACCATGGAAAAGTTGGTGAACATCGTGGATGATTCCTCCTGGGAGGAATTCATGCCCTCCGGCGTCACCAAAGAGATGTTCAAGAGCTTTATCAAATACTATGACCCGGAAATCTTTGTGGCTGCCGGTCGTCGGATTCGCACCACGGTTCTCAGCGCCGATGCGCTTTCCCCCACGGAGCGGGTCAAGAAAATCGCGCAGTTGTTTGCCTGCTTCAAAAACCCGGACAAGGAAACCGTTCTGACCCCATGGCGGGTTGTGAATATGCACATGAGCGATTGCCTGGGCGGCTATGACTTCTATGATGAAACTCATGAGCAGATGGCAGAGGAGCCCCGTTTTGTGGATCGTGGCAAAGTGACCGCAGACACCTTTGCAAATGCCGGTGCCCGCGTGCTGGAGATCAACTCTAAAACCGGTCTGTATCCTTTGTATGTGACCTACAGCATTTTCCGCAGCCGGTGCGCCGCTTGCCCCGAAGAAGAACTGGATGATGCCAAATTGCAGCAGCTCTGGGATGCAGCCGTGCGGGAGAATGTGTTTGTGATTTGCAAAACGCCGATGGCCAAGCAGATCACCCAGCGCACACTTGCCGGATACCGGGATGTTCCGGTGAACGCCCATTATTTTGACGACCTGATCAACATGATGAAGAACAAGCCCCGGCAATTTGTTGACCGGGTGCTGAAGCCCAGCTATTGGAAACAGGAAGGGGTGAAAGCCATGAAATTTGATGCCGTAGTAGGCAATCCGCCGTATCAGCTTTCCGGTGGTTCTGGCGGTACCAATGACGCACCCATTTATCAATATTTTGTTTCATCCGCACAGAAGCTACAAGCTGAATACACCTCTTTGATTATTCCTTCAAGATGGTTTTCTGGCGGACGAGAGAACCTTTTGGCCGAATTTCGGCACGATATGCTTGCCGATGGTGGAATCAAGAAGATGTTTGTTTTTTCTGATTCGCATGACATATTCCCTTCTGTGGAAATCAAAGGCGGGCTTTGCTACTACTTGTCTCAAGACGGATATTCTGGAGAATGTGAATATACGCTTGTTAAAAATGGAACCCCTACAACGATTATGCG
>DVIY01000215.1 GCA_018710915.1 Candidatus Gallacutalibacter pullistercoris | reverse complement strand
GCCGATTTTGCGGTAATTGGACATCCCATTGGGCACACCATGTCGCCATTTATTCACGAACGGCTGTTTTGTCTTTCCGGGAAAGACAAAACCACTTATCAGGTAATCGATATTCCGCCTGAAAAACTTTCAGATAAAATGAAAGAATTGCGCTGTTTACGGGGGTTTAATATTACCATCCCTCACAAGCAGGCTATTATCCCCCTGCTGGATGCATGCAGCTCACAGGCCGCAGCTTTTGGTTCAGTGAACACAGTATCTACCCGCAATGGAATCTCTACAGGATACACTACCGATGGCATTGGCTGTTTAAAAGCATTGCAGGCTGCCGGGGTATCACCAGAAGGGCACTGTCTGATTCTGGGAAGCGGAGGTGCCGCGCGGGCTATTGTTTTTGCGCTGACCGAAGCATGCCGTTTTCCTTGCATCACTTTTGCAGTGCGCGAAAAGAGCATGGAAGCAGCAACCGCGCTATGCAATTCTTTAACGGATTATGCAGAAAAGCTCGGAAAAACAGGTTCTTTCCAAGTACTATCTTATTCTGATTTGGAAAACATGGCGCAAACAGCTCTGGAAAAACCGGAATTCCAACTGCTTTTAAATTGCACCAGTGTGGGAATGTACCCTGCTATCGATGCTTCCCCTGTATCTGAAAAGGTAGTTGCCTGCTGCAAAGCTGTATTTGATGCCGTTTATAATCCGCATGACACATTATTGCTGCAAACCGCTCAAAAACTGGGAATCCCTGTAGTGCACGGTATGGCGATGCTGGTATGGCAGGCTGTTGCCGCACATGAAATCTGGGACGGCTCAACCTACCGAACGGAGGATATGCAGCAGCTGATTCAAGATGCCGCCGCAGAAATGACACGCCGGTTTCAGGAGGCGGGAAAATGAAACAAAACCTGATTTTATGTGGATTTATGGGATGCGGTAAAAGTACGGTCGGGCGCCGGCTGGCCAAACTCAGCGGCCGTGAATTCATTGATATGGACAGTTTTATTGAAGAGCAGCAGGGGATGTCCATTCAGGAAATTTTTGCTTCTCTAGGGGAACCTGCTTTTCGCCAAATGGAGACAGAAGCTGCGCGGGTATTGACTCAAAAACAGGAACTTGTCATTGCAAGCGGCGGCGGTACTGTATTAAATCCGGAAAATGTACGCATCCTCAAAAAAAGTGGAAAAATCCTTTTATTGGATGCTCCATTGGCCGCTTTACAGGAACGCCTGAAATTTGATACCCAGCGCCCCCTGCTGCAACGTCCTGACCGGAGAGAATTTATTGAACAGCTGTATAAACAGAGATTTCCGCTGTACCAACAGGCTGCCGACCTGGTGATACCGGCGGGCGCTCCAGGAAATGTCGTTGCCAGAACCATCCTGCAAATGCTGGGAGAGGAGGAAATGCAGTGAAAAGTATCGGCATCATCGGCGGAGCGGACGGCCCCACCGCCATATATATTTCCAGCAGCAAAACAGACCGGAAAACAAACCGGGCGCTTTTGCTTTGTATCGGTACCGGTATCAGTGCTGCTTTATCGTTGTGCGTTGTTTTATTCCGCCTGCTTAAACGCTGCCTGTAAAATGTAAAAAGGGATATCGGAACATGTTCCGATATCCCTTTTTATGCTTTTCAACTATTTTTCTGTTTTTCCAGCCTGGCTATCCGGCTGCTGCGCTGTTCTATATCTTCATTATGCCGATGCAAATATTCACCCATATCCTGCCGAATCAGGCGGAGCGCCTGCATCATTACCAGCGCCAATATCATATTTTAAGTTAATGTTCAATGTCAGGTTAAATAACCGATCCTTTTGATGAAGAGTTCTCGAGGGAAAGGAGCCAGCGTGCAGATTCACGCATATAGCCAAGTTGATCCAAAGCACCAAAATGCTCAATGGTAAAGGAGCCCGAAAACCCCTTTTTCAGCAACCGGGTGACAATTTCCTGAATCGGAAGGCAGCCCTTTCCCACTGGGGAAGCATACATGCCTCTTCCCTGAATGGTCGCTTTGGGTTCCTCTCCGGCATGCCGTTCCCAGGTTCTGTCCTTACAGTGAACCCCATGACGAATCCAGGGCTCCAATTGCTCAAGTGCTTCCAGGACATCTTCTTCACTGTATAAAAAGTTTCCAGTATCAAACATGCAGCTCATTCCGGGAATGTTTTCCATAAACCACTTGAGCTCTGCCCAGGTTGCAAAAGGCGCAGAACGATCATCATAGTCTTCCATTCCCACAATAATTCCATGCTTCTGCGCATAAGCACACATCTTTGTCAAAACAGATTTCATATTATCCAGATGTTGCTTACGGCAATCGCCTTCATGCAGAAAACCCGGAATCACCAAGACTTTTGGGGAAGCACATTCCCTGGCCAGATCTATCATGGCATAAGCCCTGGAAGGGTCGGTATCATTCCCAAAATCTCCATAACAGCAGATACAATTTACCGAAAGCCCGGCGCTTTCCAGAACCCGTAAAATCCCCTCGCGATTTTCCAGCAATTGAGCCTCCATCACTTCTACACCTGTAATGCCAAAGGAGCGCACTTCACCAGCAATCTCTTCAATTGGATGACCGGTCTGGTTGGAAGCTTCGCGTATGTGGTCATAAAAAACGGACAATTTCATGTCTTTCACCTTTCTCTTTTTATTTTACCGGGCAACCCGGCAATCAAACTTCTCCCTATGCGCTTTCGTCAATAATAACGCAATACCGCCACCACTTTGCCCAGAATCATAACATCCCGGGAATAAATAGGTTCAAAATCCGGATTTTCAGGTTGAAGACGGATGCAGTCCTTTTCACGATACAGCCGTTTCACAGTGGCTTCATCCTCTATCATGGCTACCACAATTTCACCGTCATCAGCAGTTGGCGCCTTTTCGGCTATTACATAATCCCCATCCAGAATCCCCGCATTTTTCATACTCATTCCATCTACATGCAGAGCAAAAAGTTCTTTGCCCGCAGCATGACGTGCGGAATAGGGTAAGTACCCCTGAATCTCTTCAACAGCAAGAATCGGCACGCCAGCCGTCACACGCCCCACAATCGGCACCTGCAGGGAATCTTCAGTACCTTCAATTCGAATAGAACGGTTCAGCCCGGCCTGGCGGGAAATATATCCCAGCTCTTCCAGTGTGCGCAGATGCGCGTGAACTGTCGAGGTGGATTTTAACCCTGTGGCTGCACAAATCTCGCGTACCGAAGGCGGAATTCCACATTGGGCTTTTTCCTTTAAATAATCATATATTTTTTGTTGGCTTTTACTCAGCTTTTTCACGAAGCACGGCCTCCCATCAATATAAAAATATGGTTTGTCCGGTTTGCAGCGGCATGGCCCCGTAATTTTATCAACTTTCCGCAATACAAAGGGTTCTAATTGCTATCAGTATACCATAAACCATAAAAAAAGACAAAACATTTGTTTGAAAAAGTTGAAAATTTTTTCTTTCAA
>DVIY01000214.1 GCA_018710915.1 Candidatus Gallacutalibacter pullistercoris | reverse complement strand
CCATAGACTTTCTGATGGCGCTGGTAGGCGGCCTTTGCCTGCTGTTTACGGCGGCAAATGAATGGACTTTATACAACAATCTGTACGGTCGTGAATTGCGGCAGCCTTCTGGGGTGTTAGAGGGCGGACAGTTTTCCACCATTAGCGGAGCAGATGCGATGCAGGCGGAATATTTATTCTGGAATACCGGATGGACAATTGCTTTGCGGCTGTTTCTGTTGGTTGCCGGAATCGCTCTTTGTGCAGCTGGATTGATTCGGCTGGTACATCTGTGTCAGCGCAAACGCTGGATTGCCTATGTCATTATTTCCGTAGTGGGAATTTTCCTTGTAGCGCTGGGCATTTTTGCGGAAGTGTACATGATGGAGAATCCGAATGGAATTGTGTTGATGGATATGCAGGGCAGTGGTGAACTGGCTTATTATATCGATTTGCATTATAACGAGCATCTGGATTGGGCTTCTGCGCAGGGAACCATGATTCGATTGGTATACTGGCTGCTGTCAGTCTTTACGGCGGCTTCCGGAATTATTGGTGCGGCCCGCAGCCGGTTCCGCAATACCCAGGAAGATGCTGTGGACACAAAAGCCAAACGGCAGGAAATGCTGAAGCATGCTTCTTCAAATGGGAAACCAAGAAAATAATCGTATCCTTTTTTTAATTGGTTTTGTAAGCCTTGACAAAGCGGAAAAACAGTGGTAACATGAAGCCAACAAAGAGAAATGCAGAGAAGAGGAAGCTCTTCTTCCGGTTTCCTGTAAAAGAGAGCGGGCGTCACCGGCTGAAAGCGCCTGCGGCAGGAGGAAGACGAGACACCGCCTCTGAGCAGCCGCCGAACACGGGGAACCGCCAAAGGCCGGCCGGGTGGCGCCGTTATGAGCCGTATGAGGGCTTTTGTTCATATTAATAAAAGCCGAATTCCGGGTGGAACCGCAGTGCATTACGCCTGCCCCAGATGTGGGGCAGGCGTTTTTTATTTGCAGCCGTCGGAAATCCTTTCTCTGAAATTTCCAAATTATTTTTATAAAAGGAGAGATTCAATCATGGTGAAAGTCAGTTTGAAGGGCGAGATCCGGGAATTTGAAAACGGGCTCACCGTTGCAGACATTGCCAAGAGCATCGGCATGGGCCTGTATAAGGCCTCCTGCGCGGGTAAGATCAACGGCGAGGTGGTAGACCTGCGCACCCCCATCAATGAAGACTGTGAGCTTTCGATCCTGACCTTCGATGATCCCGAAGGCAAAAAGGCCTACTGGCACACCACTTCCCATATTATGGCGCAGGCTGTGCAGCGCTTGTTTCCTGAGGCTGTTTTCGGTGTGGGGCCCTCTGTGGACAACGGCTTCTATTACGATATCGGCGGCGTAAAGCCCTTTACCCCCGATGACCTGACCAAAATCGAGGGTGAAATCAAGAAGATTATTAAAGAAAACCTGCCGCTGGAGCGCTTTGAGCTTTCTCCAGAAGAGGCCGAAAAGTTCATGGCAGAACACGGACAGAAATATAAGGTGGAGCTGATTCAGGAGCACGCCGGTAAGGGCGAGGCCATTTCCCTGTACCGCCAGGGCGACTTCACCGATCTGTGCGCAGGCCCCCACTTGATGAGCACCGGCTGTGTCAAGGCCGTAAAGCTCACCGCCGCTACCGCTGCTTACTGGCGCGGCGATGCCAAAAACGATATGCTCCAGCGTGTATACGGCATTTCCTTCCCCAAAGCGGCCCAGCTGGAAGAGCATCTGAAAGCCATGGAAGAAGCCAAAAAGCGGGACCACAACATCCTGGGCCGTCAGCTGGAATACTTCACCACCTGCGACCTGATCGGCCAGGGCCTGCCCATCCTGCTGCCCAACGGCGCAAGGGTCATCCAGCTCTTGCAGCGCTTTGTAGAGGATGAGGAGCAGAAGCGCGGCTGGCTGCTGACAAAGACCCCCTTTATGGCAAAGAGCGACCTGTACAAGGTCAGCGGCCACTGGGATCATTACAAAGACGGTATGTTCGTACTGGGCGACGAGGAAAAGGATGACGAAGTCTTCGCGCTGCGTCCCATGACCTGCCCCTTCCAGTATCAGGCCTACCTGAACCGCCAGCGTTCCTACCGCGACCTGCCCTTGCGGTATAACGAGACTTCCACCCTGTTCCGCAACGAGGCTTCCGGAGAAATGCACGGCCTGATTCGTGTGCGTCAGTTCACGATTTCCGAAGGCCACCTGATGTGTACGCCCGACCAACTGGAGGACGAGTTCAAGGGATGCCTGGAGCTGGTAATCTATATGCTGAAAACCCTGGGCCTGTACGAGGATGTTTCCTACCGCTTCTCCATGTGGGACCCGGACGACCGTGAGAAGTATGAGGGTACGCCGGAGCTGTGGGAGCAATCCCAGGAGCAGATGCGCCGTATTCTGGATCATTTGGAGATCCCCTATGTGGAGGGTGTGGGCGAAGCTGCTTTCTATGGCCCGAAGCTGGATATCCAGATCAAGAACGTGTACGGCAAGGAAGATACCCTCATCACCATCCAGATCGACATGATGCTGGCCGAAAAGTTCGGCATGGAGTATGTGGATAAGGACGGCAAGAAGAAGAACCCCTATATCATCCACCGTACTTCTATCGGCTGCTATGAGCGTACTCTGGCTCTGCTGATTGAAAAGTATGCCGGCGCTCTGCCCATGTGGATGATGCCGGAGCAGGTTCGCATCCTGCCCATCAGCGAGCGGTTCCACGACAAGGCACAGGAAGTCACCGAAGTGCTGAAAAATGCCGGACTGCGCGCTTCCTGCGATATGCGCAGCGAAAAGATTGGCTACAAGATTCGCGAAGCCCAGCTGCAGAAGATTCCTTATATGCTGATTGTGGGCGAGAAAGAAGCCGAGAGCAACACGGTTTCTGTCCGTCACCGCAAAGAGGGCGATTTGGGCGCCATGCCGGTGGAGGAATTCCTCAGCAAGGCCCTGATGCAGGTCGCTACCAAAGCAAAAGATTAATTTATAGATAAAGGAAATGCCCTTCCGGTCAAGCCGGAAGGGCATTTTTTAGCTAATATTATAGGTGCTGGGAGAAATCGAGTCGGATGATTTTGCTTTTTGTTTGAATTTTAATAATAATTTTCCTTGTTCCAAAAATAACTCCCGTTCTTTTTCGGAAAGGGAACGGTAAATATACAGAAGCTCATTTTCTCCCGGAACAGAATTGGATTTTTGCGGGAAATCCAGTAAATAGTCCATGGAAACCTGAAAATAAGCGGCAATACGCTTTAAAGTCGCAACGTCCGGTTCGCTGGTTCCCTGTACATATCCTCCTAGTGTAGAGGGAGCCACGTTGAGAGCGAGGGCCAGCTGCTTTTGAGTAATATCGTGTTCTTCCAGCAATTCACGCAAGGTTTCACCAATTGTCATAGTCTCAGCTCCTTTGGCTATCATTGTAAATAGCTTGCGCGAAATTCTCGCGCATAAAACGAGATATTAGCTGACAAACGAGAATATCGTGATATAATAAAACCAGAAACCACAGAAGGAGGTGTAGATATGGCTTTCCTGTTTGGTTGCGCTCTTTATTCTGCAGGTCTTTTGGACTTGACGTATCTGTGCGTGCGGTAAATAGCATAGAGAACCCATAGACCGGAAAAGCGTGTTTTGTGAAGTTTAAAGCTTCCAGAATACGCTTTTCTTTTGTTTTGACTATATGAATGTAAAACATACTTGACAAAAAATGTAAAGCGAGCTATACTTTCTTCATAAGATTCCAAAGGGGAGGTGGCTGGGTGAAAACAACGATCAGCCAGCTCCGAAAGGAGAGGAAACTCACCCAAGAGGAGCTGGCCAAAGCGGTAGGTGTCAGCCGGCAGACCATTATTTCCATTGAAAACGAGAAATATACGGCTTCACTGGTGCTTGCCTATAAAATTGCCCGTTATTTTGGCAAGACTATTGAAGAGGTCTTTGATTTCAGCGAGGAGGGATAAAAGCTGCCATGAATCAGAAACGGTATCGGAAATACCTGAAGAATCAGACCCTGCTGATGGCGCTGCTCATTGCAGGCCTGACTGTTCTCGTTGTCCTGCTGGAGCAGCCGGGAATATTGACGCTTTTACCGCGGGTGTCCGGCAAAACGGCAGAGCATCTGGCGGCCAGCCGTTATGGAATGCTGTGCGGTGCTGGGATGGTTGGACTCGTTTTTATAATCCGCAACCTGTTGGCATTGCGGAAGCCGGACTGGCTGGAAAAGCTGTACATCAAATATACCGACGAGCGCGGTTGCTCTATCCGGGAAAAATCCGCATTGGGTGCGCTGTATGCCTGCATGGTGATTTACCTGTTTGCACTTCCGGTATCTGGCTTTTACAGCCTGACGATATACTGGACTTTATATTGTGTTTTCGCTGTCATGGCGGTTGCTTATGGAATGGCAAACCTGATTAACCGCCTTCGCAAAATATAAAGCTTTGAAAAAGGAGACTGGGCGAAAGCCCGTGAGAAAGGGTGAAATGGATGCAATTTGCAGTGGAAAACCTGCATAAGAGCTTCGGGGAAAAGCAGGTTTTGAAAGATGTGAGCTTTTCTACCGAAAGCGGGAAAGCCTTTGGACTGTTGGGACGAAATGGAGCCGGTAAAACGACTACCATCCGCATTATCATGGATGTGTTCCCGGCGGACAGCGGAAAAGTGCTGCTGGATGGCAAACCCATGATTCGTGAAAAAGTGAACGTCGGGTATCTGCCGGAAGAACGAGGGCTGTATCCCAAAGTCAACATTCTGGAACAGTTAATTTATCTGGGAAGACTTCGCGGGATGACTGCCCACGACGCCAAAGAAAACAGCATGAAATGGCTGCGCCGGTTGAGTATGGAAGAATACGCCAATAAAAAGCTGGATACCCTTTCCAAAGGCAACCAGCAGAAAATTCAGCTGACGGCGGCGCTGGTGTCAGACCCGGATTTTGTGATTTTGGATGAACCTTTTTCCGGCCTTGACCCTGTGAATGCCATGCTGTTGAAAGACGTGGTACGGGAGCTGATTGATTCTGGGAAAATTGTGCTGTTTTCCAGCCATCAGATGAACTATGTAGAGGAGTTCTGCGATTCCATCGCGATCCTGCATCATGGGGAAATTGTGGTTTCCGGCAGCATCCGGGAACTTCGCCGTGCCAAGGGGCGCAGCTGCTGGATGATTCAGACGGGAGAAGCGGAAAAAGCAGTCCGTTTCTGTAAGGAAACTCTTTCTCATTTAGTAAAAAATGTTCATGCCGTCAAAGAAGGTGTGGCGGTAGAATTGCTGCATGAAGGTGGAGAATACGAGCTGCTGTCGGCAGTAGCTTCTTCTGGTTTGCCGATGGACGGCGTGCAGCTGATGACTCCGACTCTGAATGATATTTTTGTGGAAGCAACTACCGGTGATGACGAGGCAGAAGGGAGTGAAAGTAAATGAAACAGTTTTTTGCGGTATTCGAATATGAAATGGGAACCTATTTGAAAAAGCGTCCCTTCCAGATTGTAACGCTCCTGTTGATGGTTCTCATTGCGGTAGGGTTGACGCTGCCCCGTTTCTTTGCTTCTTCCGAGGAAAGCTCGTCTACTGGATTAGAAGGGCAGTTTATTGCGGTTGTGGCTTCTGATAAAATGGGTGTGACCTCAGAGCAGCTTTCTGCCATGCTCAACCAGTCTTTGGGAGCAGGGGAAGGGGAGATTTTTCAGCCTTATTCCGGCACCAGGGAAAAACTGATGCAGGACGTGGAAGAGGGGAATTATAACGATGGACTGCTGTTTGATTCCTTCTTACAATATACCCGTATTACCGGTACCGTCAGCCTGTACGACCAGTTTTCCGCTGTTTTGCAGGAAGTGCTGCTGCAAAACTATCGGGCACAGGCAATGGCTGAAAGTGGTATGAGTCAGGAACAGGTGCAGCAGATACTCTCTGCACAGGTACAGGAGACGCTGGAGCAGACAGAGTCTGGAAAGAATCAGGCAAACAGTTACCTGTTTACCTATTTGCTGATTATGCTGTTGTATATGGCAATTATTTTTTACGGTCAGATGGTGGCTTCCAGTGTGGCGACCGAAAAGAGCTCGCGGGCGATGGAACTCCTCATCACTTCGGCGCGGCCATCCAGTTTGATGTTCGGTAAGGTGTTCGGTGCAGGATGTGCCGGGTTGCTCCAGTTCGTGCTGATTCTGGGTACTGCTTACGGCGCTTATCAAATCAACGAGCCGTATTATACCGGCGCCATGTCCGTGATGAAATCTCTGTTCAATTTGCCGGTGGAGACCCTGCTGTTTGCTTTGGTATGCTTTGTCATGGGATTCTTCATCTATGCTTTTATGTTTGCCGCACTGGCTTCTCTGGTAAGCCGTCTGGAAGACTTGAGCAATGTAATCACACCGGCTACCATGCTGTTTGTAGTGGTATTCTTCATCGTCATTGTGGCGCTGAATACCGGTGAGGTGGACACTCCGTTGATGATTGCCTGCTCTTACATTCCCCTGACTTCCCCTATGGCCATGTTTGTGCGTTTTACCATGGGCGAAGTAGCTGTATGGGAGGTTGCTGTTTCTGTAGTGCTGATGGCAGCAGGTGCGGCTGCGCTTGGGTATCTTGGTGCGGCCATTTATCGTGTCGGCGTTTTGATGTATGGCAAGCCTCCCAAACTTTCCGGGCTGTTTGCCATGCTGAAAAACCAACAGAAAATATAAAAGAAAAGCTTTCCGATAGAGTGAAATCTATCTGAAGGCTTTTTTCATGTTTATATTATTGAAAGAAAAATATAAAGATACTTCCCTTTTTCGCGGGTTTTTGACGGCTTACAGGTAGTATACTGGAGAGAATATTGGATTTCATAAAAACTTTACTTCAGTAAGGAAAATTTTAAGATTCTAATCTTTCCCGCCCTTGCACAATAATTTCGGTCTTCAATTGTATATATATTACAAATTACAAAAAAAGCATTGGATTACCTTATAAAAAATCGACGAAAGACCTTGCTATTTTCCATTTTTATGGTATGATAATAATAACGGAAATTGAAATGGGAGGAAGATGATTACCATGCAATCTCCACAAAAGAATGAAACCAATAATTTGCCCCTGTATTTGTTCCATCAGGGCACCAATTATCGGGCCTATGAGTATATGGGCATGCACAAAACCGAGAAAGATGGCAAAACCTGTATGGTGTGCCGTGTTTGGGCGCCAAATGCCCAGAAAGTTTCGGTAGTCGGTGAATTTAATAATTGGGATGATTCCGTAAATCCCATGGAAAAGATTAGCGACGGTGTTTGGGAAGCGTATCTCCCCGAGCTGCCGCCTTTTGCGCTGTACCGTTATTGCGTGATCTCTGCAAACGGTGAAAAGCTCATGAAGAGCGACCCATATGCAACTCATTTTGAAACACGTCCCGGCAACAGCTCCCGTTATTATGATATCAGCGGGTATGAATGGAAAGATGCTGCATGGTATCGTCAAAAAGCGAAAAAACCGCATTATGACCAACCTGTCAATATCTATGAGATTCATGCCGGATCATGGAGAAAATACAGCGATGGCAGTGTTTTTTCGTATGATAAACTGGCGGATGAGCTCATTCCCTATGTAAAGGAAATGGGCTATACCCATGTTGAGATGATGCCCCTGACAGAGTATCCCTTTGATGGGAGCTGGGGCTATCAGGTAATGGGATATTTTGCCCCTACCTCACGGTATGGAGAACCAAAAGACTTCATGGCTTTTGTAGATAAATGCCACGAGGCAGGCATCGGTGTGATTATGGATTGGGTTCCGGCTCATTTCCCCAGAGATGCAGAAGGTCTGGCCAAATTTGACGGTACGGCCTGTTATGAGTATGCTGACCCGAGAAAGGGAGAGCACAAAGACTGGGGGACGCTGGTCTTTGACTATGGCCGTAACGAAGTTATCAGCTTTTTGGTATCCAGTGCTGTATTTTGGGTAAAAGAATACCACATTGATGGAATCCGTGTGGATGCTGTTGCATCTATGCTGTATCTGGATTACAGCCGTAATGACGGCGAGTGGGTTCCCAACAAAGATGGAGGCCGTGAAAATCTGGAAGCAGTGGCATTTTTGCAGCGCCTGAATGAGGCGGTGTTTGAAGTTGCGCCCGAAGTTATGATGATTGCCGAAGAATCTACGGCATGGCCAATGGTTTCAAAGCCTACATATTGCGGCGGCCTCGGCTTCAATTACAAGTGGAATATGGGCTGGATGAATGACATGCTGCATTACATGTCGCTCGACCCATTGTTCCGAAAGTTCAATCACGATAATATTACTTTTTCATTTTTCTATGCGTTTTCCGAGAACTTTATCCTGCCTATTTCGCATGATGAAGTGGTGTACGGAAAGTGTTCCCTGTTTAATAAAATGCCCGGTGAAGAGCAGATGAAATATGCAGGTGTGCGCGCATTTATGTGTTACATGATGGCGCATCCCGGCAAAAAGCTGCTGTTTATGGGCACCGAGTTCTGCCAGGCCAATGAGTGGAACGTGGAAAAAGAACTGGAATGGAATCTTTTGCAGTATCCCGAGCATCAGCAAGCACAGACGTTCTTTAAAGCGCTGAATCACTTCTATCTGGAAACCCCCGCCCTTTGGCAGGTGGATTTCTCCTGGGAAGGCTTCTCGTGGATCTCCAACGATGACTATAATCAGAGCGTGATTGCTTTCCGTCGTATTGATAAAGAAGGCAACGACCTGATTGCAGTTTGCAACTTTGTCCCGGTTCAGCGGGAAAATTACTCTATCGGCATCCCCGTAGCGGGTATTTATACAGAAATTTTCAATTCCGACAGTAAAGAGTTTGGCGGCGGCGGCGTAACCAATGGCGATACCATTAAGTCTGTTGCTGAACCGATGCATGGATTTGAAAACAGTATCAGTTTGACGCTGCCTGCGATGTCGGTGATTTATTTGAAGTGCCGCAGACGTACACCTCAGAGAAAAACTGTGACACCCAAAAAGGCTTCTGAGAAAAAGGCAGAGCCTGTTGCCTCCGTGAAAAAAACGGAGAGCAAAACCCGTGTCCGGAAAACAAGTCCTCGAAAAAACAAGACGGAGAAATCATAATCTTCAGAGGGGGAATTCAAATGTTACCAAAACAAGAAGTAGTGGCAATGCTGCTGGCAGGCGGACAGGGAAGCCGTCTTGGCGTCCTGACCCGTAATCTGGCCAAGCCGGCTGTGCCGTTCGGCGGAAAGTACCGTATTATCGACTTCCCGCTGTCCAACTGTGTCAACTCCGGTATCGAGACCGTCGGTGTGCTCACCCAGTACCAGCCGCTGGAACTGAATGAGTATATCGGCAGCGGACAGCCGTGGGATCTCGACAGCATGTATGGTGGTGTGCATGTACTGCCGCCCTATCAGAGAGCCAAGCAGTCCGACTGGTACAAGGGCACAGCAAACGCCATTTATCAGAATATCCGCTTTATTGACCGGTATAATCCCGAGTATGTGGTAGTCCTTTCCGGCGACCACATTTACAAAATGGACTATGCCAAAATGATTGCTTTCCATAAGGAAAAGGGTGCTGCCTGCACCATCGCGGTAATCGATGTTCCTATGGAAGAAGCTTCCCGCTTTGGTATCCTGAATACATATGAAGACGGTACCATTTACGAGTTTGATGAGAAGCCGAAGGTCCCCAAGAGCAACAAGGCTTCTATGGGCATCTACGTCTTTACCTGGAGCAAAATGCGTAAGTATCTGGAAGAAGATGAGGCTGATCCCAACTCTTCCAACGACTTTGGCAAAAACGTTCTGCCCACCATGCTGGATGCAGGCGAAAAGATGATGGCTTATCAGTTCGAAGGATACTGGAAGGACGTAGGAACCATCGACAGCCTGTGGGAGTCCAATATGGATCTGCTGGATCCCAATGTCCCGCTGGATCTGAGCGATGAAAGCTGGAAGATTTATTCCCGCAACCCTGCCTTGCCTCCGCATTACATTGCCAGCACTTCCAAACTTCAGAATTCTCTGATTTCTGAAGGCTGCAATGTTTATGGTGAAGTTGATTTCTCTGTACTGTTTGCAGGCGTTTATATTGCCCCTGGAGCAGTCGTAAAAGATTCTATCATTATGCCCGGCGCACGCATTGAAGAGGGTGCTGTGGTACAGTATGCTATTGTGGCTGAAAACTGCGTGGTGGGTGCAAACTCCAAGATTGGCGCCCGTCCCGAAGATATTGAAAATAAGGATGAATGGGGCATTGCGGTTCTGGGCGCTGGCTGTGTACTGGAGCCCGGCACAGTTGTGCCGCCCAAGGCTATGATTGATGCCGAGGAGGTGGCAAAATAATGATGATCGGAAATAATGTTCTTGGAATTCTTTTTGCCAATGTGCACGACGAGCGTGTGCGTGAGCTGACCGAACACCGTACCCTGGCTTCTGTTCCGGTAGGCGGCCGCTATCGTCTGATCGATTTCCCCCTTTCCAATATGGTAAATGCCGGCATCAATAAGGTTGGCGTAATTACCGGAAATAATTACCAGTCCCTGATGGATCATCTGGGCTCTGGTAAGTCCTGGGATCTTTCCCGCAAGCGTGAAGGCCTGTATATCCTGCCTCCCTTTGGTGCAGATGGCAGCCAACTGCCGAATCGTGTAGGGTCTTTGTATTCTATCAACCGCTTCCTGCGCAACTCCAAAGAAGAGTATGTGCTGATCGGTGACTGCGATTTTCTGTGCAATATCAATTATGCAGACGTGATTTCTGCACATATTGAAAATAAAGCCGATATCACCATGGTTTATAAGTACGGAAAAGTTCCGTCTTATTATACCAATGCCAATGTGATCACCACTTCTCCCGATGGCCGTGTTGTTGAAATGCTGATTGGCCCCAACGTGGAAGGCGAGTGCAATTATGGCATGAATATGTATGTGGTTCGCCGCGAGCTGCTCATGAAGCTGGTCAGCGAGTGCGTCAGCCGCAACCGCTACGACTTTGGCCGCGAGATTATCCAGCAGAACCTGAATACGCTGCGTATCTTCGGCTATGAGTTTACTGGCTATTCCGCTATGGTGGGTTCCATCAACTCTTACTTTGAGGCTAACATGGCTTTGATGCTGCCCAAGGTTCGCGATCAGCTGTTCGATGTAAACCGCCCGATTTACACAAAGGTTCGTGACGATATGCCCGCCCGTTATGGTCTGGGTTCTGAAGTTTCCAATTCTCTGATCGCAGATGGCTGTGTCATCGAAGGCGAAGTGGAAAACTGTGTGATTTTCCGTGGCGTTCATGTAGGCAAGGGCGCCAAGTTGAAGAATTGTGTGATTATGCAGGATACTGTGATTGGCGCAGGCAGCAACCTGAACTATGTAATTACCGATAAGGATGTTGTGATTCAGGATAATCGTACCCTGATGGGCTTCCAGTCCTATCCGGTGTTTATCAGCAAGGGCAGCCTTGTATAAAGGCTTCTGTATGTAGGCGTCCGTTGGCACGGGGGGAGCACGGAGGTTTCCGCGCTCCCCAGTGCTTTTTCAAAAAATGGGGTCGTCTTATTGTGCCCCGGTCTGCCGGAAGGCGGGCCTTGACAACGATTATGAAAGGTGTGAGACCCATGAAGGTTTTGTTTTGTACCAGTGAAGCCCTTCCTTTCGCTGCTTCCGGCGGTTTGGGAGATGTGGCAGGTTCTCTGCCGCAGGCACTGCGGGCACGGTTGATTGGCTGCCGCATTGTCATGCCTCTGTATGAGGATATTCCGCAGGAGATGCGCGAGAATATGCGTTTTGTAACCAGCCTGTCTGTGCCGGTGGCATGGCGCCGGCAATATTGCGGTGTGTTTGAAGCAAAGGTTGGCGGTGTGATCTATTATTTGATCGATAACCAGTATTACTTCAAACGTCCGGGACTGTATGGCCATTATGATGACGCAGAGCGTTTCGCTTTCCTGTCCCGTGCAGCGCTGGAAATGCTCCCGTATCTGGACTTTAAACCTGACATCATTCACTGCAACGACTGGCAGACGGCTCTCATTCCGGTATACTATCGCCTGTTCTATGCCAATAACGATTGGTATCGCGGCATTAAGACGCTGATTACGATTCATAATATTCAGTATCAGGGAAAATATGGTATGGAGCTGCTGAACGATGTGCTCGGCATTCCTGCTTCTGAAGCACACCTGATGGAATATGATGATTGCGTTAATATTATGAAGGGCGCAATTGAGTGTGCAGACTGGATTTCCACTGTGAGCCCCACCTACGCACAGGAAATTCTGGATCCTTGGTATTCACATCGTCTGGATGGCATCCTGAACCAGCGTTCCTGGAAGCTTTCCGGTATCCTGAACGGCATTGATGTGGTCAACTACAATCCTGAAACCGATAAAAATGTCTATGCCAACTATACGGTAGATGATATGTCCGGCAAGGCAGTTAATAAGCAGAAGCTGCAGGAACGCTTGAGTTTGGCACAGGATCCGGATGTCCCCATGATTGGCATGGTTACCCGCCTGGTTTCCCATAAGGGCTTGGATTTGGTAAAAGAGATTGCCAATAAATTGATGTGTGAAACCAATGTACAGTTTGTAGTGCTGGGTTCTGGTGACTGGGAGTATGAAACATTCTTCCGTGATATGCAGAACAAGTATCCTGGCCGTTTCTGTGCCTGCATTGGATTTATTCCTGAGCTTTCCAGAAAGATTTACGCTGGCGCTGATATTTTCCTGATGCCCAGTAAGAGCGAGCCCTGCGGCCTGTCTCAGATGATTGCCCTGCGTTATGGTACCATCCCGGTGGTTCGTGCTACCGGCGGCCTGAAGGACTCCATTCAGGACAGCGGAGACGGAATTGGAAATGGCTTTACGTTCCAGTCTTATGACAGCAGCGATATGTATCGTGCGATTGAACGTGCTCTGGAAGGGTACGCCAGCAAAGACGGCTGGAAGATTCTGATGGAGCGTGCCATGCGCTGTGATAATAGCTGGGGCCGTTCTGCCAATGATTATATCAGCCTGTATCGCCATATTCTCAAACTGTAAGTAAGAGTATTCCCAGGTGAATCCCCCCCTTTTCACCTGAAAATGCCCGGAAGCTATTGGCTTCCGGGCATTTGTTTTTTCTTTAAACTTGTATAATGGAATACAGCACAAATCCGGCTGCGCCTGCGCCGCACATAACCCAGATGGGATTTGGCTTCCATATACGCAGCACAGCAAAAGCTGCGGCAAAAATGAAAACGGCGATAAAGTCAACAGCTTCTGCGGAGAGAAGAATTTTTCCTGATGGGAAGAAAGACATCATCATAATAGAAAGGCCTGCGGAAGCAATCAAGGCAACCACCGCAGGCTGTAAACCTTTCAGGGTTCCCTGTACCATGGTAATATTTCGATACTTATAGTAGATAAATGCCAGCGTCAACACAATAATGCAGGAAGGGAAAATACATCCAAGCGTAGCCACTGCTGCCCCGGCAGGGCCTGCGATTCGTGTTCCGACAAAAGTGGCGGCGTTGATTGCGATGGGGCCAGGGGTCATCTGAGAAATGGTGACAATATCAGAAAACTCTGTCATGGTCATCCAGCCATAGGTGTCTACCACCTGTGCCTGAATCAAGGGGAGTGCAGCATAACCGCCGCCAATACTGAAAAGACCGATTTGGAAGAAACTCCAGAACAAATGCAGAAAAATCACGGCTTTGGTTCCTCCTTTTTGGTGTGTTCCCGATGCCAGGTATCTACAGCGCCAATAACAGCACACAACAGGATAATCAATACCACATTGATATCCAGAAGCCAGGAAGCAGCAAAAGCACCTGCTAACATAATAACAGGAAGAATCCGGCGCAGCTTAAAGATATTCTGACTCATGGAAACCACTACATCGCAGATGACTGCGGCAACGCCGGCCTGCATGCCTCTGAGCACCAGATTCACTACCCAGTTATCCCGGAATTGCGCATAGAACAATGAGATTACCGACAAAATGAGAAACGGCGGTAAAACAGTTGCCAATACAGTAATGCAGGCTCCGGGAATTCCTGCTACGCGGTATCCGACCAGTACAGAAGCGTTCACTGCCATCGCGCCGGGAGTGGACTGTGCAATTGCGGTCAGGTCAAGCATTTCATCATCTTCAATCCAATGCAGATGCATAACAAATTCACGCCGCATCAGCGGGACGATGACATATCCTCCGCCAAAGGTAAATGCACTGAGCCGGAAAGTGGCCCAGAACAGCTTCCAATACAAGCCCTTCGATTTTACAGGCTCTGTGTTCATCTATACAACACCCTTTCTCTTCTCGATATTTCTATTGTACCTCTTGCACTTTGATATAAAAAATACTATTATCTTATCAGAACCATAATAAACCTTATATGATTGGAGGTTTTTTCCATGACGCTCCGCCATATCCGTATTTTTCTGGCGGTTTGCGATAATGGCTGCAACGTAACCCGTGCAGCAGAATCCTTGTATATGGCGCAGCCGGCCGTGAGTGCGGCCATTCGGGAACTGGAGGAGGAGTATGGGGTCCGCCTTTTCGACCGGATTTCCCGCCGGTTTTACATTACCGAAGCAGGAAAGCGGTTTTATCAGTATGCCCGGAGAATGGACAGCCTTTCCGGAGATCTGGAACGGGAAATGCATGATTGGGGCAGCAGAGGCGTGCTTCGGGTGGGATGCAGTATCACGGTAGGGACACGATTGATGCCGGGATATGTGACGCATTTTGCGAAGATATATCCGGAAATTGCGGTGCAGGTACTGGTGGAGCAGTCCGAAGGCCTGGAAAAAAAGCTGCTGCACAATGAGCTGGATTTTGCTATTTTGGAAGGTGCAATTCATGAGGCCGGTTTAATCGGGGAAGAGTATATGGAAGACAGCCTTCAACCGGTAGCTGCTGTGGGGAAAGATTTTTACCCCTGGCAAGTGCTTTCACCGCAGGAATTTCAGCAGCAGCCCTTTTTGCTGCGGGAAAAGGGAAGCGGTACCCGCGAAATTTTTGACCGTGTAACAGGAGAAGCCGGATTTTTTATTCAGCTATCCTGGGAGAGCGCCAGCAATACAGCATTGATTCGTGCAGCTGCCTCTGGGCTGGGCATCGCAGTGCTCTCCGGCCGGCTGGTGGAAGAACAGGTTCAGAGCGGGAAGCTTTGTCCTGTACAGCTGGAAGGACTGCAATTCCGCAGGCAGTTCCGTATGGTATATCATCAAAATAAATACCTTTCGCAGGCAGCCAGAGAATTTATGGCGATGTGCCGGGACGAAGGGAAAAAGAAGACTATTTTTTGAAAGGAAGATTTCAAATGAATCCTGTCATTGAACGTTTTTTGCGCTATGTACAGTACGACACAACCTCCTGTGAGGAAAGCACCGAGCGCCCCAGCACACCGGGTCAGCTGGTGTTTGCAGATGTGCTGGCAGAAGAAATGAAAGCGCTGGGGATTTCAAATGTACGCAGTAAAAATGCGTATGTATATGGAGAAATCCCGGCAACTTCCGGCTGCGAGGATCAGCCTGCCATTGGGCTTATCGCCCATCTGGATACAGCACCCGCTGCCAGCGGCGCCAATATCCACCCGCATATCGTGCACTATGAAGGCGGCGATATCGTGCTGAACGAGCAGCAAAATATCGTAATGCGTGAGGCGGATTTTCCGGCGCTTGCAAAATATCGCGGCCATGATCTGGTTGTGACGGATGGCACTACCCTGCTGGGTGCAGATGATAAGGCCGGTATTGCCGAGATTATGACAGCTGCCGACCGTTTGCTGCATGAAGAGATCCCGCACGGGAAAATCTGCATTGCTTTCACACCGGACGAAGAAATCGGCAGCGGCGCGGATGGCTTTGATGTGGCCGGTTTTGGTGCAGCATATGCCTACACCGTAGACGGCGGCGATTTGGGCGATATCAATTACGAGAGCTTTAATGCCGCAGACCTGAAAGTCAAATTCCATGGCCGCAGCATCCATCCCGGCTCTGCAAAGGGTAAGATGATGAACGCCCTGCTGATGGGCATGGAGTTCCATCGCATGCTCCCGGTCAACGAAAACCCTATGTACACAGAAAAATATGAAGGTTTTTATCATCTGGAAGGTATGAGCGGAAACGAGGAAACTGCACAGATGCATTATATTGTCCGCGACCATGACCGTGCCAGGTTTGAGCAGAAAAAGGATCGGGTCAGAAAAATCGCCGAATACCTGAACACGGTATACGGCGAAGGTCGTGTGGAGTTGCATTTGACGGATACGTATTATAACATGCGTGAAGTTCTGGAGGACAAAATGGAAGTGCTCCATCGGGCACAGGATGCCTTCCGTGCGTGCGGTGTAGAACCGTACTCCACCCCGATTCGCGGCGGCACAGACGGTTCCCGTTTGTCCTTTATGGGACTGCCCTGCCCGAACCTTTCTACTGGTGGGGCAAACGGCCATGGCCATTTTGAGTTTGCCTCTGTTCCGGAAATGGAAACCATGGTGGAAGTGCTGCTGCATTTGGTTCAGCCGATGGAGTGATTCCTCTCGGATGAAATTTCTCCGAATCGAGGAGTAAAGAACAGGCGGTGCAAGTCTTCTGTCTGCTGTCCCAGACACCACATCATTTTGGTGACAGCGGCTTCTGTAGTCATGTCGCGCGCATCCCAAATGCCGTTTTGCAGTGCCATGCGTCCGCTTTCATAAACAGACAGATCACTGCCGTCATACAGGCACTGTGAAACAGCTGCGACAGGAATTCCATGAGCGGTCAGTTCACCAAGGCATTCTACCAGATTCCGGCGCAGGAATGCCATGCCGCCTGCACCGAACGTTTCGACAACCAGCCCCCGGTATCCGGCTTTTGCCAGCCAATGGAAGACCTCCGGACGGATACCGGGGGTTAATTTTACCAAAAACACCCGGTCGCTGCATTCCTCTCGAAGCGCAAATTTCCCCTGAATCACAGGAACAGCCTCATGATTGAGCCGAAGCCCCGCGGCAGAAACACTTCCTACTGGGGGTGGATTGACACTCTCGAAGGCATCAAAACGGGAAGAACGGGTTTTCACAGCACGGGTGCCCAGAATGATTCGGTGCTGAAATGCGACAAACACACCCGGCACTCCACTGGCGGCCATAGCAAAGGCACAGCGCAGGTTTTCATATCCATCCGTAAGGGCATGCTCCAATGGAAGCTGGCTTCCGGTAAGAACAATAGGAACGGGAGGATTTTCAAGCATATAAGAGAGCATAGCGGCGGTATACCCCATGGTATCAGTGCCGTGAGTCAGTACAATTCCATCCCAGGGATGAGACTGAAGCTCCTGGTAAATGCACCGTGCAGCTGTCTGCCAGTGTTCGGGCTGAATATTGGAGGAGTCCAGTGAAAATAAATCCATTGGCTGAATATCGTACGTAGGCGTCATGCTCTCCAGATGGCTCAGTAAAGCATGACTGTCCAAAGCAGGGCAGAGGCCATCTTGGCCGGGACGGCAGGCAATAGTGCCGCCGGCACAGAGCAAAAGAATTCGCTTTCGGGTTGAGGTCATACAGCAATCTTCCTTTCAAAGCAAGCTAAAGACTCGCAGATATCATTTATCAAGATTTTTCTGAGCGGGAGGAATGGATATTCTTTTTGATTTCTGACGGCAAAATACCCATTTGTTTTTTAAACATTTTGGTGAAGTAAGAGACGTCGGAAAAACCACTTTGTGCGGCGCTTTCGGTAATATTGCAATCCCCATTTTCCAGCAGCCGTCTTGCATGGGAACAGCGCAGGTAGTTAACATAGTCCATAATCGAACGGCCGCTGCTTTCTCGAAAAGTGTGGCACAAATAGTATTTAC
>DVIY01000213.1 GCA_018710915.1 Candidatus Gallacutalibacter pullistercoris | reverse complement strand
ATTCGTTTTCAACTGGTAGAACCGATTATTGAAAAAGAAGACTAATGGACATTATTTAACGGAATACCTAAATTTGAAAATGCTCCCCATCTTATTAGACAGTATGTTAATTATTTTAAACCATTTAAAATTATATGGATAGCACAAAAATAGAAAATATTAAATTTTACTTGGAGTGGCACAGCGTCAGCGGTGCCACTCCTGCTTTGTATTGGATGCGCTACGGTTGTAAAAATGGATGTATCGCTCTATCATTTCGTTTGCCTCAGAAAAGCTTTTCGTTTTCTGGCGGCAGATACACTCTGTTTTTAGAATGGAATGCATTTATCGCCACAAGTCTGCTACCTTTGCTGAAGCCAATGAGTTGATTAACCGTTATATCCACTTTTACAATTTTGAACGCATCCAGTTAAAGACTGGAGAGGCGCCGCATGCCCCCTAGAACCGCCCGTCGAAGCAAAAGCCATAAAGCCGCGCCCAGCCAGAAAGCCTGCACCCGTGCTGTATCCCACCAATAAAACTGTTATGCAGATTTTTTGAGAAAAAACGCAAAAGCAGCGCGTATAGAGGCAGTTTTGCCCCTCATTGTTTTCGTCTGCTTCCCGCAGCTATAAATTCCACCGCCTGTTTTCAGCCGTCTGCCGGCTTACCGGGCGCTGTGCAGTGGAATGGGAGCCGGTTTTCCTGCGCATGCCGATGGGCATATGAGCCATCGGGGACCGACAGGAGAAGGGATTCGCAATCCTTAAACGCCTGGCTTCCAATATACCCAACCGTGTCGGGAATCGACAGGGCCCGAAGGGAAAGGCAGCCGTCAAAGGCATGGTGCCCAATATTTTTCAAGCCGGCCGGAAGGGATACCTTTGTTAGGGAAAGGCAGTTTTGAAAAGCATACGGGTACAGGTTTACGACGCCCTGGGGAAGTACGGCTTCTGCCAGAGAGAGGCAGCCCTCCAGCAGGCTGGCGGGAAGCTCCGTTATCCCCGACGGCAAAGAAACGGCGGCCAGGGCTTCGCATTCACCCAAAACGCCGTCCCCCAGTTCCGTCACACTCTCCGGGAAACAAAACTCCGTCAGGGAGGCGCAGCCCCAAAAGGCGCGCTTCCCAATCGTTTTTACGTCCTCCGGGATTGTAAGGGCTTTCAAGGCGGCGCAGCCCGCAAAAGCCCAGCTTCCAATCTCCGTCGTTCCCGGCGGAAGTGTGGCCCTCTCCAGAGCGGTACAGTCCAAAAACACGCCGTCTGAAATCGTGGCAATGCGGCCCGGCAGGGCTATTTCCGTCAAAGAGGCGCAGCCGCTGAATGCATTCCTCCCGATATATGTCACCCCGTCCGGCAGGCAGATGCCAGTGAGGGAATGGCACCCGGAAAAAGCATTTGCCCCCACATATGCCAAACCGGCCGGCAGGTTTATGCTTTTGAGGGAGCCGCAATGCCAGAACACGCTTTCCCCAATACGGTTTAAACGTTCCGGCAGGATAACCTGTGTCAGGGCCTGACAGCTGCTGAAGGTGTTTTCCTCCAGCCGCGCAACACCGGCGGGAATGGCGATTTTCCGCAGAGCGTCACAGCCCGCAAAGGCGTTTTCACCGATGGCCAAAACGCTTTCCGGCAGGATAACCTGCGTCAGGGCCTTGCAGTCTACAAACGCGCCAAAGCCAATCTCCTTCACCCCCTCCGGCAGCGTAACCGCCGCCAGGGACCGGCAATAGGCAAAGGTCCCCTCCTTGATATCCGTCACCTTTTCCGGGATTCCGGCGGAGGTTATGGACCTGCACCCGTAAAAGCAATCGCATCCGATTTCTGTCAGGCCCGCAGGGAGGGAAATCCCTATTAAGGAATAACAGCCGAAAAAAGCGCCCTCCTCAATGGAGGTAAGACCTTCCGGCAGGGAGACAGAGGCCAGGGATTTGCAGCCCTTAAAAGCCCTTTTTCCAATGACCGTTACACCTTCCGGCAACAAAACCTCCGTCAGGGACTCGCAGCCGGAAAAGGCCTCTTCCCCAATAGCCGTTACCCGGAGGCCTTCCCACAAAGCCGGGATTTTGATGCGGAAGGGCGATGCCGGGCTGCCGGCATCGCAGGAAAAGCGTATGACTTCCGCTTCCCCGTTCCCCATTTCTCTGAAATGAAAATTTTCTAAACCGTATGTTTCCATTTCCTACACTCCCCCCTGCCGGGCAATCCAGGCTTCAAGCTCCTTACAGGGACCTGGCAAAGCCGGCATTGCATTACCGGATAAACATTGCATCTCCAAAGCTGAAGAACCGGTATTTTTCTTCCACAGCGGTTTTATAGGCGTTTAAGATGTTTTCCCGTCCGGCCAGGGCGGAAACCAGCATCACCAGCGTACTCTCCGGAAGGTGAAAATTGGTAATCAATCCGTCCAGCACCTTGAATTCATAGCCGGGATAAATGAAAATATCCGTCCAGCCGTCGCTCTCGCAGATTTTGCCTTCTTTCACGGCTACCGATTCCAATGTACGGCAGCTGGTGGTTCCCACAGCTATTACCCGTCCGCCGTTTTTCTTCGTTTCCTGGATCAGCGCAGCGGTTTCAGAAGAAAGATGATAGTGCTCAGAATGCATTTTGTGCTCCGAGATTTTCTCCACACTCACCGGACGGAAGGTACCCAAACCCACATGCAGGGTTACGGCGCCAATTTTCACACCTTTTGCTTTCACCTTTTCCAACAGTTCTGGGGTAAAATGCAGGCCAGCGGTAGGAGCCGCAGCAGAACCAATTTCTTTGGAATAGACAGTCTGATACCGCTCTTTATCCTTCAATTCGGCAGTGATGTAGTGCGGAAGGGGCATTTGCCCGATCTGGTCGAGGATGGAGTAAAAATTCCCCTCATACGT
Organism: Candidatus Gallacutalibacter pullistercoris; assembly: GCA_018710915.1. Lineage (GTDB taxonomy): Bacteria > Bacillota > Clostridia > Oscillospirales > Acutalibacteraceae > Heritagella_A > Heritagella_A pullistercoris. The sequence continues at coordinate 5,177 of DVIY01000213.1, read as the reverse complement.
AAACCGGGCGATGCGGTTGCCGCCCTCAATGACATCCAGAATTTCCGCGTGGAGCAGCCCGCCGCCAAAGCTGAACTTTGCACCGGGTTTTGCTTTTCGCCCTGGGCCGCACAGCACTTCCCACACATCTTTTTCCCGCTGGGTCAGCAGCAAAAATTCCACTTTTGCGCCGGTTTCCTTTTCGCCGTACAAACGGGCAGGCAGCACCCGGGAGTCGTTGACAATCAGGCAATCGCCAGGCATAAGAAAGTCGACAATATCATAGAAATGATGATGGGATACTTCACCAGTCTTGCGATCCAGCACCATCAGACGAGATGAATCTCTCGGTTCGACTGGGGTCTGGGCAATCAATTCTTCGGGCAAATCGTAGTAAAAATCATGGGTCTTCATATCGGGTATCTGGTTCATGGGTTCTCTCCTTTCCGGCGGAATTGAAGAAATAAAAAGCAGCGTCTTTTCTCCGCCTACAAAACAACAGAATGTCCTTGTATCAAAAACACGTTAAAAATGTCTGAAAAACTCTCCATTTCCTGTGCAAAAATCATAAGGATACAAATTGACAAAAAGCGCCTCATCATGTATGATAAAGACGTTGAAGATAGAGGTGCGTCTTTCAAAAGTAACCGGTCGGGAGGCTGCCGGAGCCTGTGATCGCCTGCGAAAGGGAAAGTCGCCGAAGGCGATGCTTGGCAAACATTCGCCTGGTTGCTTTGGAAATACCACGGCAACTGTCATCATATTCCAATATGATGGAGAGCTATCGGCTTACCCCACGCAATTGAACAGGGGAAATCCGAATAGTACTATTATATTGGATTGATGACCGGTTTTCAACCGGTTTTTTTATACCCTGTTTTCCCAGAACCCATATTATGTCAGGAGGATTTATCCCATGAAAAAGTATAAAGTTGGAATCATCGGCGCCACCGGTATGGTCGGACAGCGTTTCGCTACTCTGCTCGAGAATCATCCCTGGTTCGAGGTCCATGCACTGGCAGCTTCTTCCCGTTCTGCCGGTAAGACCTATGCTGAGGCTGTAGGCAACCGTTGGGCTATGACCACCCCCATGCCGGAATCCATGGCTTCCATGGTGGTAATGGACGCCACCGCTGACGTGGAGAAGATCACCTCTTTGGTGGATTTTGTTTTCTGCGCCGTAGATATGAAGAAGGAAGAAATCCGCGCACTGGAGGAAACCTATGCCAAGGCCGAGTGCCCCGTGATTTCCAACAACAGCGCCCATCGCGGCACCCCCGACGTACCCATGATCATCCCCGAGATCAACGCTGACCACGCTGAGATCATCCACGCACAGCGCAAACGCCTGGGCACCAAGCGCGGCTTTGTTGCAGTCAAGTCCAACTGCTCTCTCCAGAGCTATGTGCCCGCTGTCCATCCCCTGATGGATTTGGGCGTGACCAAAGTGCTGGCCTGCACTTATCAGGCTATTTCCGGCGCAGGCAAGACTTTCGCCACCTTCCCGGACATCGTGGACAATGTCATCCCCTTTATTGGCGGCGAAGAAGAGAAGTCTGAGCAGGAGCCCATGAAGATTTGGGGCCACATTGAGGGCGACCAGATTGTCAACGCTTCTTCTCCCTGCATCACTTCCCAGTGCCTGCGGGTACCCGTTTCTGACGGCCACACCGCCGCTGTGTTTGTGTCCTTTGACAAGAAGATTTCTATGGAGGAAATCATCCATCGCTGGGAAAGCTATAGAGGCCCGGCACAGGAGCTGAACCTGCCCAGCGCACCCAAGCAGTTCCTGCACTATTTCACCGAAGACAACCGTCCCCAGGCCAAGCTGGACCGGAACCTGGAGAACGGCATGGCGGTTTCCATTGGCCGCCTGCGCCCCGATACCCAGTATGACATCAAATTCGTCTGCCTGTCCCACAACACCCTGCGCGGCGCGGCCGGCGGCGCTGTCCTGATGGCAGAGCTCCTGTGCGCAAAGGGTTACCTGGACTGATACCAACTCTCTGGAGGTTACCGAATATGAAAAAGACCATTTTTACCGGCTCCGGCGTTGCCATTGTCACCCCCATGTATGAGGACGGCAAGGTAAATTATGAAGAGCTGGCACGGCTGATTGAATTTCAGATTGAGCAGGGCACCGATGCCATTATTTCCTGCGGCACCACCGGTGAATCTGCAACCCTCGACCACGACGAACACTGCAAGGTGCTGGATTTCACCATCCAGCATGTCAACCACCGGGTACCGGTGATTGCCGGTACCGGCAGCAATGACACTATGTATGCCGTACAGCTGGCACAGTCCGCTGAAAAAAGCGGCGCCGACGGCCTGCTGATGGTGACCCCTTATTACAACAAGACTTCTCAAAGTGGTCTGGTGCGCCACTTTACCTATGTGGCCGACCGGGTGAATACGCCGATTATCCTGTATAATGTGCCCTCCCGCACCGGCTGCAACATCTTGCCGGAGACTTATTTGGAGCTTTCCAAACATCCCAACATTGTGGCCACCAAGGAAGCAAACGGCAATGTTTCCTCCACCATCCACACTATGTCCCTGTGCGGCGATGAGCTGGCAGTGTATTCCGGCGAGGATGACTTGACCCTGCCTTTGATGGCTATGGGCGGCAAGGGCGTCATCTCCGTGTTTGCCAATGTGATGCCTAAGGCCATGCATGAGCTGTGCGCTGCTGTGCTAAAGGGCGATTTGGAAACCGGCCGGAAGCTCCAGTATGAAAACGCTGAGCTGATGAAGGCTTTGTTTATGGATGTAAACCCCATCCCCGTAAAGGAAGCCCTGAACATGATGGGCTATGATTGCGGCCCCTGCCGGATGCCCTTGGCCCCCCTAAGCGGCGCAGCCCGTGAGAAGCTGGCAGCAGTGCTGAAGAAGTACGGGCTGGTAAAATAAATCGCTGTTTGCAGATTGCCGTAATTTGTGCTTAAAGGGGCAGCCTATGAAAAAGCTGGTATTTGCTGCAATACTCCAATTATTGTTTGTCTCTGTTTCCTGCTTTTGCGGCTCTCAACCGCTGTTCACATATTTCCCCATATTTATAGTTGGATATGTTGTCTTGAGCTGTATCTATCTGTGGGCTTTTTATAGGCTGCTGGGGGAATATAAAAAGTATGTTCCTTCCCCTCCTGTATGGCTGCTTTCTTCTAAGAAGGTGCAGCAAGTACTGCACCAATCCAACTATGACCCTGCATTTGTAAAACGTATCAAAGAAGAAAAAGCGTGGCGCTTAGCCACTATTGTTTATTTTGCCATTGGGGTTTTATTCCTTTGTGTATTTGCATTTTGGTTTTAGGAGCTGAGTCCCCGCAAATCACTTCCCCGTTTTGGACGTTTGAAAGGAGGCACACCGGCGGCAGCCCGCCGCCGGTTTTGCATATGACAAAAATATTGCTCAGCGGATGCGGCGGCCATATGGGCCGTGTGATTGCATCCCTCGTTCATAATCGTGATGACTGTGAAATCAGTGCCGGAATCGATCTGCGCCCGGCAGGAAACGAAACCTTTCCGGTTTTCGCTTCTCCCGCAGAGGTAACGGCTCCGGTCGATGTAATCATCGATTTTTCCCACCCCTCTCTCCTCTCTCCCCTGCTGGCTTATGCCAAGGAGAAAAAGCTCCCGGTGGTTCTCTGCACTACCGGTTATACTCCCGAGCAAGTGGCAGAGCTGAAGGAAGCTTCCAAAGAAATTCCTGTTTTCTATTCCCGTAATATGTCCATCGGCATCAACCTGCTGATTGAACTAGCCAAAAAAGCCACAGCGGTTTTGGGCCGGGATTTCGACATTGAGATTGTGGAGGAACACCATAATCAGAAAATTGACGCTCCCAGCGGCACGGCTCTGATGATTGCTGATGCTATTTCTGAAACTCGGGACGGCAGTACCCAGTACATGTATGACCGCCACTCCCAGCGGAAAAAGCGCAGCTCCGACGAAATCGGCATCCATTCTATTCGTGGCGGCACCATTGTGGGTGAGCATGAGGTGATTTTCGCCGGCCAGCATGAGGTCATCCGGCTTTCCCACTCGGCACAGTCGAAAGAGGTATTTGCTGCCGGTGCGGTAAACGCCGCCCTGTATCTGCCTGGAAAACCTGCCGGGTTGTATGATATGTCCAATCTGGTTTGAAGACCATTTACCGAAAAGGAGGAGTCCCCATGAGTGCAACTATTTCTACCCTGAGCGACATCACATTGATTACCTTGGAAGGGTGTCCGGCTGACATCAGTTATCTGGCTTCCTCTCTGGATACAATTGCGAATTTGGATGTCAACATCGACATGATCTCCATGGCTCCGGCACACGGAGACCTCACGGCGTTTTCTCTGACAATTTCGGATGACGATCTTGGCAAAGTGCTGACCTTTACCAAAAAGCTGCGTGAAACTACCAGTGTTCGCCCCATCGTCAGCAGCGGGAACTACAAGATCTCGGTTTATGACCCCTGCATGAAGAACACCCCAGGTATTGCGGCAGCTGTTTTTGCAGCAGTAGCCAGAGTGAATACAGATATCCGTTTGATCTCGACTTCGGATGTGGAGATTTCCATTCTGGTGACAGCAGCAGATTATGATTCCGCTCTGAGCGAGTTAGAAGCGGCGTTGAAATAATTTTTTATCAGCAATCCTCTTGGGAAGAGGATTGCTGTTTTTTTATGATACTTCAATTTATCAAAATAAATAAAAATCCCCTTCCCAAAAAAAATCAGGAAGGGGATTTTCTGTTTTCAGATGAAAGGCGGAGATTATTCCTGTCTCATCTTTGCGAAGCACTCGCTGCAGTACACAGGACGATCCTCGCGGGGCTTGAAGGGAACTCTTGCTTCCTTACCGCAGGAAGCGCAGACAGCAGTGAACATCTCACGCTCCGGCTTAGCGGCATTCTTACGGGCATCGCGGCATGCCTTGCATCTCTGGGGCTCGTTTACAAAGCCCTTGGAAGCATAGAATTCCTGCTCGCCAGCGGTGAACACGAATTCAGCGCCGCATTCCTTACAGATCAGAGTCTTGTCTTCGTACATTGTGATAACCTCACTTTGGATAATAGATATTTGCCCGTAGACGGATTCGCACCGCCGCCTTTGATAATCAACGCTCTACTTAAGCTACCGGGGCATAAAATAAATCAACGAAAAAGCTGCCGCAGCTTCTTTCTCGCTCTTTGCATAGCATTCCCAACTG
>DVIY01000025.1 GCA_018710915.1 Candidatus Gallacutalibacter pullistercoris | reverse complement strand
CCAAGAACAACATTCAGCTGTACACCATCAACGCTATCGATAAGGCTATCGAGATCGGTATGGGCAAGCGCACCAACACCATCCTGCAGTCTGCCTTCTTCGCTCTGGCCAACATCATGCCCAAGGACGATGCGATCCGCTTCATGAAGGAAGCTGCCAAGAAGTCCTACTCCAAGAAGGGTGAAGCTGTTGTCGAGATGAACTACAAGGCTATCGATGCCGGCGCCGATGCTCTGCACAAGGTTGAGATCCCCGCTTCCTGGGCTGACGCACAGGATGCTCCCGATACCACCGTGCTGGAAGGCAACCCCGCAACCGTCAAGATGGTCAAGGAGATCATGGAGCCTGTTGCCAAGATGGACGGCGACAGCCTGCCTGTTTCCGCATTTATGGACCATGTGGACGGCCAGTTCGAGCAGGGTGCTTCCGCATATGAGAAGCGCGGCGTTGCTGTGATGGTTCCCGAGTGGATTCCCGAGAACTGCATCCAGTGCAACCAGTGCGCATTTGTTTGCCCGCACGCTACCATCCGTCCCTTCGCTCTGACTGCTGACGAAGTCGAGAAGGCTCCCGCTGCTTTCAAGGGCAAGAAGATGACCGGCAAGGGCTGCGAGAACTACACCTTCGCAATGACCGTTTCCCCGCTGGACTGCATGGGCTGCGGCGTTTGCGTCAACGTATGCCCCGCTCCCAACAAGGCTCTGAAGATGGTTCCCCAGGAGAGCCAGGCAGACCAGCAGGCCGTATTCGACTATGCTGTCGCCAACATCCGCAAGAAGGACGGCATGATGGCCGAGACTACCGTAAAGGGCTCTCAGTTCAACCAGCCGCTGCTTGAATTCTCCGGCAGCTGCGCAGGCTGCGCCGAGACCAGCTATGCACGCCTCATCACCCAGCTGTTCGGCGAGCGCATGTTTATCTCCAACGCAACTGGTTGCTCCTCCATCTGGGGCGGACCTGCTGCTACTTCCCCCTACACTGTCAACAAGGTCAGCGGCTTCGGTCCCGCATGGGCAAACAGCCTGTTCGAGGACAACGCTGAGCACGGCTTTGGTATGTATCTGGGCCAGAAGGCTGTCCGCGATATGCTGGTCGGCCAAGTGAAGGCTCTGCGTGAAGCTACTGCTTCCGACGATATGAAGGCTGCTATCGATGCTTACCTGAACACTCTGGAAGACGGCAAGGCCAACGGCCCCGCTGCCCGCGCTCTGATTGCAGAGCTGGAGAAGGATCCGGAGAACGAATACAGCAAGGCAATCCTGCCCAAGAAGAGCTATCTGGCCAAGAAGTCCATCTGGATCTTCGGCGGCGACGGCTGGGCATATGACATCGGCTTCGGCGGTCTGGACCATGTGCTGGCTTCCGGTGAGGACGTCAACGTGATGGTATTCGACACCGAGGTGTACTCCAACACCGGTGGACAGGCTTCCAAGGCCAGCCAGATCGGTCAGGTAGCACAGTTTGCTGCTGCTGGTAAGGCTATCGGCAAGAAGAGCCTGGCTGACATCGCTATGAGCTACGGTTATGTCTATGTGGCACAGATCGCCATGGGCGCAAACCAGGCTCAGACCCTGAAGGCTATCGCTGAAGCTGAGGCTTATCATGGCCCGTCCCTCATCATCGGCTATGCTCCCTGCGAGATGCACGGTGTTAAGGGCGGTATGACCAACTGCCAGGCTGAGATGAAGAAGGCTGTGGCTGCTGGTTACTGGAACATGTTCCGTTACAACCCCACCCTCAAGGCAGAAGGCAAGAACCCCTTCATCCTGGACAGCAAGCCCGCAACTGCTGACTACAAGGAGTTCATTTCCAGCGAGACTCGTTACAACCGCCTGAAGCTCTCCTTCCCGGAGCGTGCACAGGAGCTGTTCGACAAGGCTGAGAAGCGTGCTGCCGAGCGTTATGAGGAACTGGAGAAGCGCGCAAAGGGTATTGAATAATCCTTTTGGGTACTTTGAAATCCTGAATCGCATATAAGAATCGCCACTGCACGGAGAAATCCGTGTAGTGGCGATTTTCTTTTTCACTGACTTTTTAAAATTTGTGGAAAACTTCACAGGAACTTTCTTCGATAAAACAGATACGAGATCCCACCGGGAATCGCAATCCATGAGAGTACAATAATTCCTGATGCGGTTTCAATGCCCACTCCGCACAACAACAGAGCTGCATAAATAAACACCAGCGGAAAAGTGATATAACCCAGAATCCGATGGGCCAGCCGCCAGGTATCCTCATCCCGTATCGTCCACGGAAGGCGCAGACCGGTATAGCGGTTAAAGGGAATCTTGGGTGCAAGGTTTCCCAGCACGAGCATAATGACTATCAGCAGCCCTACCGCCAGCCAGCTTTCCCCGAACGCTCCCAGATGTCCGTTTTCCTGTAACCACACGGCGCCGATACACAACGCCAACAGCAGCAAGTTAAAAATTGTGACCCATTTCATTGTGTGGTTTTTGGGGCTCCCTTCCGGACTTCCGGTAAGGCCTTCCATATTCCGGTACAAAATCAGCAAACACCCTACCGAAAGAGCACACAGCACCGATAGTTTTACCACTGGAAACGGTACCAATATGGCGCACAACATGGCTGCCATGGAAAACGCCAGCAGCAGCCAACGCAGTTTATCCGTTTTCACGGCATTCTTCCTCCTTTTTTCCTACCAACGAAAGAAACTCCATGGTCATTTCCTGTAAAACGGTCATATTGATGGAATAGACAATCTGGTTTCCCTTGCGTTCAGCAGTGACCAGTCCGGCATTTTTGAGCGTATCCAGGTGCCGTGAAATGGATGGTTTTGAGATGGCAAAATGGGATGCAATCTCCCCCGCTGTCATGTCCTGCCACTTGAGCAGGCGGATAATCTCTCTGCGTGTTTCATTGGCCATTGCCTGAAAAAAAGCATCATTCATAGAATCGCCTCCTTATATTTTCTATTTTAGCTAATTAGCTAATAATGTCAATATCTTTCAAAAATAAAAAGGCTGGACAGTGTATAGCAACTGTCCAGCCTTTTGCTTGAAAACTTTTATTCACTGCGTACCCAGACGGTCATTTCTCCAACTCCACGGTTATTCCACGCATAATATGGCACCCAATGCAGGGAAACAGGCTTCCACTGCTTTTCAGAGGCAAAACGGTACAAACTGTTCCCATTGTCCTGCAAACGAAGGCCATCGCTTTCAATTACCACAACGCCGCCGAGCAGAGCATCTTCCCTGTGTGTTGTAAATTTAGCTTCTTTGGGAAGCAAAATTTCGTGCAGGCAGGCGCCGTTGTCAATTTCCTCCAGGCAATACACCAACGGGCCGCGCATGACTGCCTGTTTTCCCATATCTTCCCGCACCAGGGGATTGGCTTCCATGCGTTCCACCGGCATATCCAGACTCAGTTCGAGTGTATCTCCGTCATTCCATGTACCAGACAGATAGGCATAGCCATTCTGCATCGTAAATTCTGCCGGTTTTCCGCTCCGTGTCAGTTTCCAATTGCGGCACCAGCCGGGAATCCGGAGGGCAATGGTTCCCTGTGCCGCTGTTTCACAGGAGACACACAGAGAAATCTCACCGCCCCACGGATAATTTCCCTTCATCGTGACCGTTACCGGCACACCGCCCAACGCAACATGACATTCACTGGCTGCATACAGGTTTACAAACAGTGTATCCTCCCGCTGGGTATACAGATACCAGCCGATGGAGGCGGTTACACGTGCCAGGTTTGGCGGGCAGCATGCGCAGCCAAACCATTTTTGACGTTTCGGCTTTACATGGCGGCGCAGATAGTCCTTTTCGCATGCTTCAGGCACCACTTCCAACGGATTGACATAGAAGAAGCGGTCACCGCTGAGTGAAAGGCCGCTGATGACACCGTTATACAGTGCTTTTTCCATGACATCGGCATATTCCCCTTTGGGCTCAAGCTCCAGCATCCGGCGGGCAAACATCGCAAGGCCAATCGCAGCGCAGGTTTCTCCATACACCGTGTCGTTCGGCAAATCATAATCATAGGTAAAGGCTTCACCGTATTCAGAAGACCCCACTGCTCCCGTAATGTACATCCGGCGGCGCGTAACACTTTCCCAGAGCGTCCGACAGGCATCGGCCAGTGTTTCGTCCCCGCTCTCGCGGGCAACAGAAGCCATTCCGGAATACAGATACATGGCCCGTACTGCGTGGCCTTCTGCATCCTTCTGCTCCCGCACCGGCTTGCCAGCCTGATAATACATCCACTTCAAGGGGCCATTGTCCCAGTAAGAAGGCCCGAGCCGTTTTGCTTCTTCTTCAAAATAGAGCGGATACTGCCCACGCTCATCAATAAAGAACTTTGCCAACGCCAGATGAGCCGGGTCATGGGTAATCCCATACAATCTTACCAGCGCGAGTTCCAATTCTTCGTGACCGGGATACGCCTTTTTCTTTCCCTCTTCCGGGCCAAAAACTGATGCAATGTGTTCCACAACACGAATCATCACCTGTAACAGGCGGTCTTTTCCGGTCGCCTGATAATAAGCCACCGCAGCTTCCAGCATATGGCCGGCACAGTACATCTCATGATGGTCGCGAATATTGCTCCAGCGCTGATCCAGACCGTTGAGGATATAATACGTGTCCAGATATCCATCGGGCTGCTGCGCTTTTTCAATCAATTCAATAACGCTGTCAACTTCTTTTTCCAGCTTTTCATCGGGGTGTGTGCTCAGCGAATACGCTGCGCCCTCCAGCCATTTTGCCAGATCACTGTCCTGAAACACGCATCCTTCAAAGGAACCTTCCTCTTCCCCTGCTGCCACCCGGAAATTGTGGATACAGTGGCTTGGCTCTGCATCGGGAATACGGTCGTTCAACGCTTCCCACTGGTAGGGAATGATGGAGGTGCGTGCAAGTTCCATATATCCGCCCCAAAATGAGTCGGTCACCGTTACTTGACGCAGCGGCACGGACACAGGATGATCTTTTTTCATAGAAAAACCGCCTTTCTGTAATAAGGTGAACTTTTTCCTGCCTTTTCAGCCGGAATATGATATACTGTTTTCAGAGAATTTTTTACTTTTGGTTGAATTTCTTGCTGTTTGTGGTAACCGAATCCTCTGTCTTGCTCTTATCGTACTCAAAACCGTGGAAAACAACAACCGACATTTTGCAGAGAAAGGTGGACTTTTCCGAGATGAAATATTATTGTGCACCCACGCAGGCGGCTCCGCTTATTTGCCAAAGCTGTGGTACACTTTCCAGCCCGGACGGCTTTTTACATCCACACCGAATCCTTGACAGCACAGTACTGATCCTGATTCGTGAAGGCAGGCTTCACGTAATACAGGATGGGCAGGCAGTTACCGTAGGGCCGGGAGAATACATTTTTCTCTTCGCCGGATTGGAACATCTGGGCGAGCGCCCCTCAGAAGGGCCGCTGTTATACGAGTGGATTCACTTTACCCCGCCCTTGGGAACCTTTTGTACAGAAGAAGCGCTCCCAGTGCAGGGCTCTTCTTTTTGGATTTTTCCAGAACATGGCTGGATGCCGCCCTCTGGACGGCTGCTGCGGCTTGCCGGGGACGTCCGGGCTTTTTTACACAGCCAGTCTCCGGTGATTCCCGATGGGGCAGATTACGCCCTGACACTTCTACTGATGGCTTTGATGCAGGAATTTTCTCAAACCGGGGCTGACGGGCACACGGTTCCGCCTATTGTCTCACAGGTGGCGGAATGGGTACGCTCACACTGCCATCAGCCGCTCACGGTTTCGATAGTCTCGCGGAAATTTGGGTATCATGGGGATTATCTCTCTACCCTGTTCCGCCAAAGCCTGGGAATCCCGCTTTCACAGTTCATTCTTCGTACACGCATGGAAGCCGCTAAAAGCCTGCTGTCCGAATATGGTGTAACGGTACGCGAAGCCGCGCTTTCCTGCGGTTTCTCCGACGAAAAATATTTTATCCGTCAATTTAAAAAACTGGAAGGGATTCCGCCCGGGCAATACCGCCGCTTGCAGGAAACGGTTCACGAGTCGTCTTCTTCCTGACAGGATTTCTGTATGGATACCCTTTAGGTGTGCATACTACTCCAAAGCGCCTTTTTGCGCTCCAAAGGAGGAATCCTGCGCATGAAAGATTTTTCGAGAAAACACCTGGCAATCATTTTGGCCGCTATATTGGTTTTAGCTATTGGCCTTGCAGTTTTGCCGGGATATACAACAGAACTTTCTCCCACACCTTCCCCCACCCCGTCTGCCGCGCCATCTGGCCCCGCAGAGTGGCAGGAAGATCTCGCGTATTTGGCGGGCGATCGGGTAGAATGGCAGGGGGATCTTTTTCTGGCTGTACGCGAAAACCAGGGGGAATCTCCCGCCTCTTCTTCTGCATGGGAGAAAATCAGCCCCGATAGCAGTTCTTCTGCTATGACATCCAGCCCATCTTCTTCTGTCACTTTTGCTTCTGTTTCCCCTTCCCCCACTGCTTCCCCTGTTTCTCAATCGACCTCTTCCGTCACCTCAGAGCGTCCTTCTGCTTCCACCACGTCTTCCGCTATCAGTTCTTCCAAGCCTTCTGCTTCCCCTACAGTTGCCCCTGTTTCTGCCGGGAAAAAGTGTGTGGCATATTATCCCTCCTGGAAGCCCGGCCCTACAGACAAGCTCCGCTGGGATTGCCTGACCCATGTGATTTATGCATTTGCGATTCCAACTGCTGAAGGGGAAATCATGCCGCTCTCTGGTCAGGAAACCGCCAGAAAAATCATTCAGGAAGCCCATCAGAACGGCGTAAAAGTACTGCTGGCCGTAGGTGGCTGGAGTTACAACAATATCCCGCTGGAATCTGTTTTTGTAGAGGCAACCGAAACCGCTGAAAAACGCGAAACACTCACCCAAAACCTTTTGGATCTCTGCACCTCATTTGGATTTGACGGTATCGATATGGACTGGGAATATCCCCGGGCAGGACAGCCCTCTCAAACGCAATATGAATCCCTGATGCTCCTGCTTTCAAAACGCCTGCACGCACAGGGAAAGCTCCTTACCACTGCCGTGATTGGCGGAGTAGACCAGCAGGGGCATCCCTATTATGATACTGCAGCCCATACTGCCGCTGTGATCCGGGCGATTGACTGGATCAATGTAATGGCTTATGATGCCAATGGAACCGAACATTCCAGCTATGATTTTATGACTGCCTGTTACTCCCATTGGCGAAACACAATGGGGGTTCCTGCCGGCAAAATCGTATTGGGAATTCCTTTTTACGGGCGCCCGGGAGGTATTTCGTATGATACCCTCATCCAATACAACCCAGATGCCCGCCTGCGCGATTCTATCGCTTATAATGGCGTGACTGTTTTCTATAACGGAGAAGCAACTGTA
>DVIY01000212.1 GCA_018710915.1 Candidatus Gallacutalibacter pullistercoris | reverse complement strand
GATCATTAAAAGCGAGTATCGGGGCCGGGAGGAGTTATTCTCTTCTTCCACGCCAAATGAGTAATTAGGAAAGGAAGATTCCCATATCGGCTGCCATGGCTGTTTTTCGTTTGTCATGGGCAGTCATCGCTGGATTTTTTTCGTGTTTTTTCCATAAAAACCTGCTGCCATCAATTTATTAGAAAGAAGAGAATGCCATGAAACGAGAAACCTATCGGTTATTGGAAGACTATATGCTTTCCTGTATGAAAGATAGCGCCCACGACCAAGAGCATGTGTATCGCGTGCTCTACCTCTCGTTGGATATTGCCCAGACGGAACCGACTGTTGACCGGGACGTCCTCATTGCCGCTTGTCTGCTCCATGATATTGGGCGCAGAGAGCAATTTGAAGATCCCAGGCTATGCCATGCGCAGGTAGGAGCTGAAAAAGCAGCTGGATTTTTGAAGGAACATGGGTTTGCGAAGGATTTTTGCCGTCAGGTGCAGGAATGTATCCTTTGCCATCGTTTTCGAAAGGAGCGGCCTCCCCAGAGCCTGGAAGGCAAGATCCTTTTTGACGCGGATAAGCTGGATGTGTGCGGCGCTATGGGAATTGCCCGCACACTGCTGTATAAAGGGTATGTGTCGGAGCCGCTGTATTCCCTGAACCCGGACGGTTCTGTGTCGGATGGTTCCCAGGAGGAAACCCCATCCTTTTTTCAGGAATACAAACGCAAGCTGGAAGGGTTGTACTCCCGTTTTTATACGCAGCGCGGTGCAGAACTGGCAGCTCAGCGGCGGCAAGCCGCTGTGGATTTTTATGAAAGTTTGTATGGAGAAGCCAAGGCAGCTTATGAAGGAGGAAGGGAGCATCTGAATCAATGTCTGGAAGGGTCTGCATGAATCTCTTGGTAATTAAAGTAACAGGAAGAAAGGAAGATCACCATGGCAGAACGCAAATGGACCAGGGAGCAGCAGGACGCCATCAACGCCCGGGAGGGCACCCTGCTGGTATCGGCGGCGGCAGGTTCCGGCAAAACGGCGGTGTTGGTGCAGCGAATCATTGAACGCATCACCGACCCGGATATCCCCGGCAGTATCGACCACCTGCTGGTGGTGACTTTCACCCGGGCGGCGGCGCAGGAAATGCGGGAACGTATCGCCAAACGGCTGGCAGAACTGCTGCGGGAAGACCCGGATAACGACCGCTTAAAGCGCCAGCAGCTTTTGCTGCCCCAGGCCCGGATCAGCACGATCCACAGCTTTTGCAGTGAGCTGGCCCGGGAGAATTTCTATAAGCTGGATATCCCCCAGGATTTCCGCATCTGCGAGGAAAGCGAGATGACAGTGCTCCGGGGAGAGGCCGCCGACGAGGTGCTTTCCGCTTACCACGAGGAGCAGGACGAAGGGTTTGACGCCCTCTCCGAAGCGTTCAGCCCCGGCCGGGACGACCTCCGGCTGCGGAATACCCTGCTGAATCTCTATGATTTTATCCGCAGCCATCCCTTCCCGGAACGCTGGCTGCGGCAGGTGGCCGCCCTCTATGACCCCGCTCAGCCGGCGGAGGAAACTGTGTGGGGCAAAACCTTGCTTTCTTATGGGGAAGAGGTGCTCTCCTACTGCATCCAGATGTTGAAAAGCGCCCTTGCCCTCTGTGAAGAGGATTCCACCCTGTACGATAAATTCGCCCCCATCCTTGCTGCCGAAAGAGACCAGGCCGAGACGCTGCGGGGCTTTGCCGCCGACAGGGACTGGGACAAGCTCTCCTCCGGCCTGCAAAACGCCTCCTTCGGTGTGCTCCGTTCCCCCAAGGGCTATAAGGACGACCCCCTAAAGGTGCGGATCGCCGCCGCCCGGGACGATGCCAAGGAGACGCTGAAAAAGCTGGCGGGGAGCTTTGTCCTCACCCGGGAGGATTGCCGGGAGGACCTTATCCGCATGGCCCCGCTGGTGGAAAAGCTGTTTGAATGTGTTTTGCGATTTTCCAAACGGCTGGACGAAAAGAAACTGGAGCGCAAAGCCGCCGATTTTGGCGATTTGGAGCATTGGGCCATCCGCTTGTTGGCAGAGGAAGACCCACAGGGGGGATTCCGGCCCACCAAGGACGCGGTTGCCCTTTCCAAACGCTTTGACGAGATTATGGTGGATGAATACCAGGACACCAACGAGGCCCAGGACTTGTTGTTCCAGGCTCTTTCCCAAAACGGGCAGAACCGCTTTATGGTGGGCGACGTAAAGCAAAGCATTTATAGCTTCCGGCAGGCCATGCCCCGCATTTTCCTGCGGTACAGGGAGGAGTTCGCTCCCTACGACCGGGAAAAGAAGAACCATCCGGCCTGCGTGGTGTTGGATAAAAACTTCCGCTCCCGGCAAGAGGTAACAGATTCCGTCAACTTCGTATTTGGGCAGATTATGTCCTCCAAAATCGGCGATGTGGAGTATACCGGCGCCGAGCGCCTTGCCGCCGGGGCCGTTTACCCGGTTCAGCCCGGCTGCGCGACCCGGCTGGATGTACTGGACAGTTCTCTGTGCGACGAAGAGGAGCAATCCGCCATTCTGGAAGGCCGCCACATTGCCGGTATGATTCGGGAGATGATGGAGGGGGGCTTTCTGGTCACCGAAAACGGCTCCCAGCGCCCGGCCCAGTACCGGGATTTCTGTGTGCTTCTGCGCAGTGCCAATAAGGTGGCGCCCTTCTATGCCCAGGAAATGGCCCAGTGCGGCATCCCATCGTGGGCAGCCTCGGTGGGAGGTTTTTTTGCGGCGGCAGAAGTGGCCCTGATGCTGTCCCTTCTGCGGGTGGTGGATAACCCCATGCAGGATATCCCCCTGCTGGCGGTGCTCATGAGCCCCATTTACGGCTTTACCCCCGATGATATGGCGGACATCCGTCTGGAGGACCGAAGCCTGCCCCTGTATCTGGCAGTAGTGCGCCACGCCGAAAAAGGCCCTCGGTGCGCCGCCTTTTTGCAGGCGTTGGAGCGGTTCCGCACGGTGGCGGCCTCTATGCCCTCCGACGAGTTTTTAAACTTTCTCTATGAAGAAACAGGCTATCGGAACTTGGTGCAGACCCTCCCCGGCGGAGAAGGCAGGCTTGCTAACCTGCGGCTTTTGCACCGATATGCCAAGCGGTATGAGGGTTCCGGTTACAACGGCCTTTCCGGGTTTATCCGGTTTATCGACCGGTTGGAAAAGCAGAAGGCCGACCTGGCTCCCGCTGCCAACGGCTCCGAGGGGGAAGACGTGGTGCGCATTATGAGTATCCACAAATCCAAGGGGCTGGAATTCCCGGTGTGCATCGTGGCTGGATGTGGGCGAAAGTTCAACCGGGAAAAGGACGACGCCTTGCTTCACCCAGAACTGGGGTTGGGGGTACGGCTCAAGGCCCCTGATTCCCCCGCACGATTTTCCACACTGCCCCGGGAGGCCATCCGGCTGGAAATTGACCGGGAGTCTATGTCAGAGGAACTGCGGGTGCTGTATGTGGCTATGACTAGGGCTAAGGAAAAGCTGATTTTGCTCTCCACCCTGAAAGATGCGGAAAAAACCTTGGCAAAGTTGGCCGCTGGGCTGACAAAAGACGAAAAACTGCCGGAATATACGGTCCGGGGAGCTTCCAGCCTTTCCGACTGGCTGCTCAGCTGCGCCCTGCGCCATCCCGACGGGAAAATCCTTCGTGACCGTGCCATGGCCGATGAAGACCTGGTACTGCGGGCAAAAGGCTATACCCCGTGGGATATCCGGGTGCTGCGGCCCGATGCCCCCAGTAAAGCCGCGGAGGCAGAAAAAGCCCAAGCCCCCCAGCCGGACGCAGGACTCCTTTCCCGACTGCGGCAGGCCCTCAGCTGGCAGTACCCCTATGCCGAATTGGCAGATGTGCCCTCTAAAGTATCGGCTTCCGGCTTTGCGGAGGAGCAGGCCGGGGGAGAGGGTACAGGGAGCCTTTCCCGCCCGGCATTTTTGAGCCATAAGGGCATGACTCCAGCAGAGCGTGGCACAGCGCTGCACACCTATATGCAGTTTGCCCGGTATAAAGAAGCCTGCATCGACCCCGAAAAAGAGCGGGAGCGGCTGGTAAAGGAGGGCTTTTTGACTGCGGAACAGGGGGACGCAGTAGAGCTTGCTCGGGTATCCCGGTTCTTTGGGGGAACGCTGGGAAGGCGCATCCTTTCCTCGAAAAACGTCATGCGGGAAACCCGGTTTATGGCGGAGCTGCCCGCCCGGGAGGTGAAGCCCGGCCTTACCGGAGAAATGGGGGAGGAACCGGTGGTGTTGCAGGGCGTGGTGGACTGTGTGTTTGAGGAAAACGGCGCGCTGGTGCTGGTGGACTATAAAACCGACCGCATCCGGGAGCCGGAGGAGCTTTGGCGAAGATACGAGGTGCAGCTGAAGCTGTACGCCCGTGCGGTAGCGGATATGACGGGCCTGCCGGTAAAGGAATGTTTGCTGTATTCCTTCTATTTAAATTGTCCGGTAGGGGATAGGGGCGCTTTGTGAACGATTTGCAACAGTTTTTGGGAGTTGTTGTAATTTTTTCCGGTTCGTATTATAATAGCGAAGAAGGCTGCGGGGACGTTCTCGCCTGCCGGCTCGGTCAGTGTTGTTTGCCAGTGGCAAACAACACCCCCGCTGGCAATACGCGGCGGACAGTGTCCGCTTCCAAATTCGCGGGGAAACAGCATCAAAATTTACACATTCTATCCTGCGAACACAAAAGTTTTACTCGATTTTTTCAAAAAATCGTAGGGTTTCCAAAGGGGTGGCATTCTCGCCTGCCGGCTCGGTCGGTGCCCTATTGTGTGCCAATGGCACACGGCACCCCTTTGCGTCGCAGCCCGCAGGCAGCGAAATCTCTTATACTGCCGGGCGCATTTTTGGTGGTGAATTGAAAAATATCCCAGTGGGATATTTTTCAAGAGGCCCCTTTTTGCAAGAAAAAAGGGCCTCTTCCGGTTCCTTTTGCCGTTTTCTTCCGGGTAAACCGGTATTTGGCCGTAATTAGATGCGATCCTACGAATGTCCTTGGATCATGATTCCAAATTCCAAATAAAAAGGAGATTTTTATGCTGATTGATGCAATTCGTTCTCTGCTGTCCGGCGGTTCGGTCAGCGGAGAGGCCATTCTGATGCAGATCGTGGCCACCTTGTTCGTCATTTTCTGCATTTTACCTCTGCACGAATATGCCCATGGCTGGATGGCTGAGCGCTTGGGCGACCATACCGCCCGCGCTGCCGGACGTTTGACCTTAAATCCTCTTGCCAGCCTGGACCCCTTCGGCGCGCTGTTTCTGCTGCTGTTCGGCTTTGGCTGGGCCAAGCCCGTGCCGGTGAATCCCTGGAACTTTAAAAAGCCCAAACGTGACATGGCTATTACTGCGCTGGCTGGCCCGGTTTCCAATCTGCTGGCCGCACTGGTAGGCGCTATTGTCTATTATGCGCTGCTTTTGACTGTGCTGCCTAATGTGCCGGTAGCAGTTTTTCTGGGTGTCCACTCTTTTTTTAACGCATACATCATCATCAATGTAGGACTGGCAGTCTTTAATCTTCTGCCGGTGCCGCCGCTTGATGGTTCTCGCATTGTCAGTGCATTCCTGTCTGACCGGGCCATGAACGCCTATTACCGCTATCAGAACGTCATTGTGATGGTGCTGTTCCTGCTGCTGTTCAGCGGCGTGCTGGATCGTCCGTTGAATATTGCCCAGAATGCTGCGCTGGACGGTATCCTGTGGCTGGCCGGATTGCCTTTTCAGCTGTTTGGCCTGTTATAATTTGCAAATTGATGGAAAAGATATCCTATAAGCTGGATGTGTTCGAAGGGCCGCTGGACCTTCTGTTCACCCTGCTTTCGAAAAATAAAGTCAGCATTTACGATGTCTCCATTTCCGAGCTGCTGGAGCAGTATATGGCGCATATCCGGGCCATGCAGGAGTTGGATATGGAGGTTGCCAGCGAATTCCTTGATATGGCCGCGCGGTTGGTGTACCTGAAAACGGTTTCTTTGCTGCCAAAGCACGAGGAAGAAAAGGAGCTGCGCCAGCAGCTGGCCGGGGAACTGATGGAATATCAGCTCTGCCGTCAGATGGCGTGTGAGCTCGCTATGAGTTTTTCTTTTGACCGCATTGTACGCAAGCCCATGGAGCTGCCCATTGACCACACCTATCGCCGTCACCATACACCGCAGGAGATTTTGCAGGCATATCTGAGCGCCGCAGGCCGTGGAAAGCGTTTTCAGGCGCCGACGGCAGAATCTTTTGATGGAATTGTCACACATCCTATTGTCTCCGTTACTTCGCAGATCATTTTCGTGCTGCGCAGATTGTGGAAGCGCGGCCGCATATCCTGGTCGCGGCTGTTTGAAGAAAAACACGAAAAAAGTGAGCGCGTCGCCGCCTTCCTGGCTGTGCTGGAACTAGTGAAAGGGCACAGGATCCGGATAGAAGGAGAAGGAAGCGACGCGGTTGTCAAACTTGCGGGAGGAGGTAGAGACCATGGGACTCATCAGGGACAAGAAGAATAAACCTGATACCAAACTGCTTGGGGCGGTGGAGGCCATCATTTTTGCCAGCGGGGAACCGGTATCCATCGAGCGGATTACTGAAGTGCTGGAAACCGACCACAAGACGCTGGAAAACCTGGTTGGCTTTTTAATGGAAGAATATAATCAAGAGGGCCGCGGAATCCGCTTAGTGCAGCTGGATGGCAATGTGCAGTTTTGTACGGCGTCGGAATACAGTGAGGCGGTTCGCAAAACGCTGGAAATGCGTCGGAATACCCCGCTTTCACAGGCGGCTATGGAGGTGCTGGCGGTTATCGCTTATAACCAGCCTGTCACCAAAGCATATATCGAACAGGTACGCGGAGTAGACTGCGGCGCGGTAGTGAATGGCCTGGCAGAAAAAGGCCTGGTGGAAGAACGCGGACGGCTGGAGCTTCCCGGCAGACCGATTCTGTATGGTACAACGCCGGATTTCCTGCGGTGTTTGAACATTCATTCCTTGCAGGAGCTGCCGCCTCTGCCAAGAGCCGCTTCGGCGGAAGAATTGACAGAGGAAAAAGAGCCGTAAACTTGGCAGAAAGAGAGGAGGGCAGGCATGATCGGCTGGTATATCACAGGCGGGATTCTGGGGCTGATCCTGTTGCTTCTTCTTTTGCCTATCCGGATAAAGCTCCAATATGAAGAAGAGCTGTATCTGTGGATTGGATATGCCTTTTTCAATATTCCCATTCTGCCTGCTGAAGAGGAGGAAGAAAATCCGGACAAGCCCCCGCCAAAATCCAAAAAGGAAAAGGCAAAAAAGCCACAGGAGTCAGCAGAAAAAAAGGAAGCCGAAAAGGAATCACAGCCCGGGGTAATCAGCAGAAAGCTGAAAGAGATTGTCAAATACCAGGGCGTTTCCGGATTGCTGGATCTTTTGCGTGATCTGGCAATGATTGCGGGAGGAACCGGTAAAAAACTGCTTTCACATTTGGTAGTGAAAAAATTTGACCTGCTGCTCACAATCGGCGGGGAAGACGCCGCTGAGACCGCTTTACTGTACGGAAAGCTGTGCGGTGTGGTGTATTCGGCAGTGGGGACCATTTTCAGTGTTTGTAAAGGCCGCCGGTACGGTGTGACCGTGCAGCCGGATTTTCAGGCCAAGGAGCTTTCTGCCCAGCTGTTTTTCAAAGGCAGTATCCGGCTTGTTTTTCTTGTGGCTTACGCGGTCAGTGGGCTTTTCCGGTTTTTGGGGCGCATCATCCGCGCCAACCGTGAGTTGGAGGAAGCCAAACCGAGCCCTCAGCCCCATAGCCATACAGATTCCAATGGAAAGTAATCCCTTTGTCAGCTAGAGAATCAACCTTGCAGATCAACGGCTTTTGCCGTTTCTGAATATACAATAAAACAATAGACAATCATAACAAAAATAAAAGGCTGGTGGAATTTATGAGCGAGCATCCAATTGAAAATCTGATGGGGACAACCCTCGACAAGATCAAAGAAATGGCTGACGTGAATACCGTGGTAGGCGATCCCATTACAACCGCCGACGGTACGGTCATCATCCCTATTTCCAGAATCAGCTATGGTTTTGCCTCTGGCGGCTCCGATTTGCCGTCGAAGTCTCAGCCCAACCGCGAGCTGTTTGGCGGCGGTACCGGCGCAGGCATCACCATCAATCCGGTCGCATTTCTCACCATCTGTGAGGGCAATGTGCGCCTGTTGCAGCTGGATCCCTTCAATAGCTCCGTTGACCGTATTATCGGTATGGCTCCCGGCTTTATGGACGCCGTCACCGGCCTTCTGAACAAGAACAAAAAGCAGAAGGATGCCGAAAAAGCAGCTGAAGAGGTAGCAAAAGCAGAGACTGATACAGAGGCTTCCGGCCTGTAAAACGCATTAGAATTGAAAAAACCGGCTGCCGGGGTATTGAAGTGCCCCCAAAAAGTTAGACAATATTTGAAAGGAAAAATTATTTAAGCGACCGAAAGGGTTTGTCGTCTGTGAATTGCAGGCGGCAGGCCCTTTAGCTTTGCTTTGATTCTGTGATTGTTGTAGTAATCGAGATAGTCAATAAGTTCTTGTTTGAACTGTTCCATTTAAACTGACGGTTTTGCCTGCTTCGGGCAATCATCAAAATGCCGATTGTGATCACGGAAATCAGATAAACGGCGTCAAATACGGTTTCTATAATTGCCTGCAATTGCCTGCATGGTTTTTCCCTCGCTTATACAGATTTATTTTGTACTGCGGCAGCAGTCAGAACAGCTTTGCCGTAGTTTCGACCAAACAGAATTCCTGCCAAAAGCAGAGACGCGCCCAATCCGGAATAAAATACAGCAATAAACTGTTCCGGCGCAACGCCTGAGACGCGAAGCCAGATGCCGCCGCTCATCATGCATGCCATAATGGCAAAAGCTTTGACATCAAAGAACTTGAGAAAAAACTGCTTTTCTGTTTCATATGCCTTGATTCTGGCAGTATGCTTGACTACCAGCTTTCCGAAGATGAATTTTTGAAACAC
>DVIY01000211.1 GCA_018710915.1 Candidatus Gallacutalibacter pullistercoris | reverse complement strand
CCATTTCATTAAAAAAGCACAGGAAACATATCCGGATGGCACCTGCATTGACGTTGAATATTATGAAATGCATCTGTAACAATCCGCTGTTCCAAATCACAAAAATCCCGCCTGTCTGGATTTTTCCGGGCAGGCGGGATTTTCCTTTGTGCAAAAACTTCTTTTTCAGATTATCCTACAGTTATTCCCACACATTATTCTGAACTTTTCCTTGTATAAAGGCGTCCAGATTTTCGACGGCAATTTTCATCAATCTTTCGCGTGTTTCTCTGGCTGCCCAGGCGATGTGCGGGGTAATCAGGCAGTTTTGAGCTGTCAAAAGCGGGTTATCTGCCGCAATTGGTTCAACAGATACGACGTCTACCGCCGCTGCATACAGATTTCCCGTATTGAGCGCCTGCGCCAGGTCTGCTTCGTTGACCAACGGCCCACGGGCTGTATTCAAAAGGATTGCCTGGGGCTTCATTTTTGCCAGCGCCTGCGCGTCAATCATCCCTGCGGTATCGGGGAACAGCGGGCAGTGAAGCGAAACCACATCCGACTGGGAAAGCAGCGTGTCAAGGTCTGTCAAAACGGTTTCGCCATCCGGCTGCGCGTATTTATCATAGGCAAGCACCTTCATGCCAAAAGCCCTTGCAATACAGGCAACCGCTTTTCCAATCCGTCCAAAACCGATAATTCCCATCGTTTTGCCCGCCAATTCCATCAGCGGGTAATCCCAAAAGCACCACTCCGTGTGGTTCGTCCAGCGGCCCTGATGCACCGCATCGCTGTGATGTGCTACGTGATGGCAGAGCTCCAAAAGCAGGGCAAAGGTATATTGCGCCACCGCTTCTGTACCATAGGTTGGAATATTGCATACCGGGATTCCCCGCGACTTTGCCGCTTCGACATCCACCACATTATACCCGGTGGCCAAAACACCTATGTAGCGCACAGAAGGGCGCTGTTCCAATGTCTGTGCAGAAATCGGCGTTTTATTGGTAATCACTGCCTCGGCGTCTGCGATGCGCTCTGCAATCATGGAAGCAGGCGTGCGCTCATATACACGCAGCTCTCCCAGCTTCGCAAAGCCGTCCCAGGAAAGATCGCCGGGGTTTTCTGTATATCCGTCTAAAATGACAATTTTCAATGATCTCGCCCCTTTCAGTCTTCCAGCATCGCCCAGGCCCGCCGGATGACGCGTTTGGTATTGGCGAGAACGATGGCAGGGTCTTCCTCCTTCCACGGCTTTACCTCAAAGGAAAGCACATACGGGGATTGTGGACAGAAAAAGCCCTCCTGTTTCAGCACCCGGAAAAATTCCAGCAGCTGGGGGACATCGTTGGCGCTGTTCGGGAACCCAAAGCGGGGATGCTGGTCTCCATACGCTTCGCACCCCTTTTTCACCACTGCATTGCCAATATGGAAATGTGTAATGTAAGGCCGCAGCGTCTGGATGACAAACCGGGAAGTTTCATAGGTGGTGGGGAAATGGCTCAAATCCGCCAGCAAACCGAAATTGTGGTGAGTTTTGCGGATTTCAGCGGCAAACTCCGCAGCATAGGGAGCCGGCCCAATCAAGGCAGCCTTATCCATGTCATAATCAAATACTTCCAGCTGCACAAAGATATCCTTCTGCGCTGCATAGCTGCATACTGCGCGAGTCGTCTTTACCAGCTGGCTGAAAGATTGCTCCCGGGTCTCCGGCGACCATTTTCCCGCCAAAAACGACATCGCCTGTGCGCCCCATGCTTTGGCCTCATCTACAGCATGAAACAAGACCTGTTCCGCCTTTATCCTGCCTTCTTCGCAAAGGTCGTTGGGGTTCAGCCCAGTTCCCAGCAGCGCAGGCTGTGCACCGTAACAAACCTTGAGGTGGGACTGCTCCAGCAGCGGCAGCGCAGACTGACGAACCGTTTCATCTCCGGAAGAGGTGAGCTCAATCGCATCGAAAAAGTCATCCCGTGCAATGGTACGGATGGTTTCTACCGGGTCTTGCGCCGGGTAGCTCATCCAGGAAATTGTGCCGAGCTGAAAATATTGATGGATGGAATCTTTCATATGTCGTCCTCCTTTTTACAGTGACGGTTGTTTCCTGGCAGCGATATCACGTTTGATTTCTTCAATCGCCTTTCCTGCCGCCAGGATGTTCTCTTTTTTCATTTCCAGGTAATTCCTGCACAAAAGCACGCCGCTGGCGCCTGCCTGATAGGCGGTAATCAGCGATTCACGGATGATTTCGGGCGTATACGCCTTGGCAGGGGAGGGCATGTCAATCCCAATCCCCGGATAAATGGGGACTTCATGATTGACAGCCTGGACGGCAGTCTGCACATTTCGGCGCAGGTATCCCATACTCATGCCCTTTTCGGGAAGTTCTTCATATTCCGCCTCAAAATTCCAGCCCAACAGTGTACACCAGCACTCATATGCCCGGCGCAGCTCCTGGTCTGAAAACAGCGCCTGTGCATACCGCCTTACATCCTGATGGAAGCGGAATCCCGCACAGGTGGGGTCAGTTTTGGGTTTAATCCAGTCTGCATACCGCTTCATTTCGCCATAATCATACATCGCCCGCTCGAAAATGCTGAAATCCCGATGATGCCATACATGGATTCCGAGTTTGCGCTCGGGGCTTATCATTTTGACAACGCCATAAATCTGCGCATACAGGCTTTGCAGGCTGTCATACCACATCTGGTTCCATTGCAGGATTTCCGGATATTTCATCAAAATCCGAAGGAAGGTGATGAAATACCCATCCGGCGGAGGCGTGGTGTCTGTCGGGCTGGTCAAGGTTCCCTGCCCACCGGCAAACGAATCGCCTTTCCGGCGCGCTGCTTCCCAGCTTTTTTCAGAAAAACGGAGCAGCTCCATCCAGCCTTCCTTTGCCCGCTCGATATTGATCCCGCGCTCTCGGGCTTTCGCCAGGCAATGCGGGCAAAAACAGACCGGGGCCAACGGCTTGCGATAGTGGAACGTCGCGGGATAATTTCCGACCAGCACACTGGAAAGCGGGCCGTTTCTTTCAAAATTGATTTTGATTCCTTCAATTGGATAATTTCGCAGCTGATCTTCGATCAGCGAAAGATAAAACTGGATATAGTCGGGGTTGTTGGTACACACGCGAAAATTTTTCCTGCCAAAAATATCAATTTGAGAGCAGGCCGTAAAATTGCGCAGAATACGCCGTGAAATATCGCTTCCGCCTTCTGCGGGCCAATAATCCGGTGTAGCACATTCATATGCCAGGTCATGCGCATATACCTGCATGCCCCGTTTGGCGGCAGCCTCACACACCTGCCCCAGCATATCCTCTACACCATGCTGTATGGAAAACTCTGACCTTTGCGGGCGCAGCCGCGTAAAGCGGTAGTATTCATCATGAAACTGGAATTCACTTCCCCACGGGTCGTGAGCAATAAACATGATTTTATTTACCTGTGCGCGCTGCAGGGTATCCAGGATTTCTTCTATTCCATATTGTACCACAGCGGATGTCTCAAAGTAAACCCGGTAAAAAAATCGCTGCTCATAAAGGCGCTCTCCTTTCCATTCCTCTTTCCCCAAAACAGGCCTTTGCCTTACTTTACGTTTACTGGATTGCCAGATAGCCACGCTGCAATGGTATCACGGACGATTTCAGCACGGTTGATCATAGATTCTTTTGTTGCAAAAGCCACGTGCGGGGTTACCACCGTGTTTTTTGCATGCAGAAGCGGATGTCCGGCATCCACCGGCGGCTCCTGTTCAAAAACATCGATTCCGGCAGCCCCCAGACGTCCATCGTTCAAAGCCTCTGCCAGTGCATCGCTGTCCACCACGTCGCCGCGCGCAACATTGATCAGCACTGCACCAGGCTTCATGCAGCCAACCTTTTCGCGGTCAATCAGATGACGCGTTTCTGCTGTCAGCGGCACATGCAGCGAGACAATATCACTGCGCTGCAAAAGGTCTTTCAAATCCGTATATTCCACACCTGCTTCCAGTGCTTCCTGGCGCTGGCTGCGGCTGTATCCCAAAACACGGCATCCAAATGCCCCGGCGATTCGGGCAACACAGCTTCCAATTGCACCGGTACCCACAATGCCGAACGTTTTTCCATACAGCTCGTTCCCAATATGCCCGGCTTTGGTCTTTTCAGTTCTGGTCAGTGTGTCACAAGCGAGAATCTGTCTCATGCAGGCAATTGCCAGGCCAAATGTGAGTTCTGCCACGGCATGGGTACAATATCCCTGCGCATTGCAGACTGTAATCCCTCTTTCGCGGCACAGTTCCATCGGGATATGGTCAACACCTGTAAAGGCAACTGCAATCATTTTCAGCTTTTGAGCTGTACGGATTACCTCGCCGGGCAGGGGCGTGTTGGCTACGATTAAAATTTCTGCGTCTGCGGCGCGTTCCAGTTTCTCCTGTATGCTCAAAGGTTCTCCGCAGTATACCAGTTCGTGGCCCTGCGAAAGCAGCCCGCCAAAAACCTGCTCTGCCTGTTCTTTTGAAATGCCAATTGGTTCAATCATGGTAATTTTCATTTTGTAACACTCCATTCTCTTACGTTGATATCCTCATGTATTGATTTTGGATGCCTGATTGCAAGCACCATTGCTTCCATTGGTTCCATTTCTACCCCATCATCCCCAAGGACACCTGCTGGCCGCAGCTCTTCCAGGCAAATCGCACGCAGCGGTTCTCCAAAAACTTTGACCTCAGCACGCACCCTCTCGGAAGCCGGGTTCAAAATCCACAAAAAAGTCTTTTCTTCGCTGCGCCACAGCTTTACGACCAGGCGGCTGTCAGACACAAAAAAGGGAAGGGAAAGGCCCGCTTCCCGGCAGCGCTGCTGTAAAAAAAGCCGGGTGCTTTTCTGAGGCGCTGCGCAATATCCAAAGCTGAACATCGTCCCAATGGAAACCACACTTCCGGCGCCGTAAAAATGCCGGACACAAGCGGCTTTTCCGTCGGAATAACGCGCCAGTACCTCTCCTTCGGGGGTAGCAAAGGACTGCTGATAAATTCCTCCGGGAATCTGCCCCTGTGCTGCCTGGATTTGTAGATTGGACAACCTATCTGGCGTCATGAGCAGTTCTTCCGGGACGCACCCCAGCAGAGAGAGAATCCCGCTGCATTTCATGGAGATTCTCGCCCGCATGGAAGGGGTAAAATAGCCAAACCCCGCCTCTGCAATCAACACGCCGCCTTTTTTCACCCAATCCGTCAGCCGTGCAATCTGCGTATCCGACAGCGACAGCGGATAGGCAAGGTACAGCAAACGGTAGGAGTCGATATTCTCCATCTGTACAAAATCGCATGGAATGTGGCTTTCACAGAAAGCCTGATAAATTCCCTGAATACACTGCGAGTACATATGGTTGTAAAACGAATCATACCGCCCATACTGCCCGAAAAGATAACTGAACACCTGTGATTCCGGCACAATGAGGATGGCGGCCTCTGCTTTTTGCGGGAAAGCCTGCCACAATGCATCATTCTTTCTGCACCATTGCGCAAGCTTCCGCATCTCTTCTGAACGGGGGGTTGGGCTGCCGTCCAGACCATACCACCCGAACGAACCCGCCAACGGGCCGGAAAGCAGCGGCCTCCATCTGGGGGTAAGGTATGCCCTTGCACCACAGGCAATACTGGTCAGCGCATCCATCCTTAGATAGTCCGGGTTAGAAGCCCGGTCTTTTTGTATCTGCGGCGGCAGTTCCGGTGACCTGCCCTGATAATCGCTGTTCCCGACTGCTTCTGCCCGCCAGAATTCTTTCCCATTTGCTGCCGAGCGGATGAGGTCTCCTGCCAGAAACGGACTGCACGCGGTTCCATGATAATAGGTATAACCGAAAATATCGCACAGGCCGGCTGCCCTGAAATCGTCACCGCAGCAGGTGGCAATATCATTATAGCTTCGGGCATTGCCATGGGCAATGATTTTGTGATTCGGGTCCCAGGTTCTCAGAACCTGGGCTTTTTTCTGCATATTGGAAAATGTATTTTCATTCCAGAACGCAATAGCGTCTGCACACTCGGCATAAGGCCCCCATTCCCGCGGAAGCTGAACCTGCGACCAGTCAGAAATGCTGTATCTGCCCCAAGCGCTGCAAAGCTGTTTCAGATTTTGATATTTCTTTTGCAGCCACTGTACAAATTTCCGGTTTGTAGACTCGCAGAAACACAGCCTGTCCGGGGAATACAGAGTACATTCATTGAAGACATCATAACCTATCACGCCCGGGTGTCCGCGATACCGGAGCGCCAGCTCCTTTAAAAAACGGTTGGTATAGAACTCCACTTCGGGGTGGTCATAACACAAACAGTAATGGCCGCCGGTCGCGCTGCTGGTGTGCATTTGTGATACCCGCGGCCGCTGATCCCTTCCGCAAATACTTCCTTTTCCATACAAACGGCTGTTCAGCCATTCCGGGGTATCGATACTCATTTCTGCAATCACGGTTTTTATCCCGTATTGAAGCCCCAGTTCCAATTGTTTATCAAAATCCTCCCAGTCAAAAACGCCATCGGCTACTTCAATGCTGTTCCAGCAAAACCAGTGCCGGAACATCGTCTGGCCGTCTTCTGCGGCCTGCCGGTAATCCCGCTCCCATTCGGCTTTTGGAGGCGCTGTCTTTCTGAAATAAACTGCACCGAAATCGACCGTACCCATTCTGCGCTTTCTTTTTTTTTATATTCTCTGCAA
>DVIY01000210.1 GCA_018710915.1 Candidatus Gallacutalibacter pullistercoris | reverse complement strand
GGGGTCAAAATGCTCGAAAATCCCTATCGAATCATCTGCTTTGACAGACCACAGCAATTGCGGGGTTCGAATCGTCCAGTTGACCTCCTGTGCATGAAACAGTCTGCAGGCTGTGCGCAGGCTCCAGTTTTTGCGTTTCTTGACATCATATGCGATAAAGTCAGGACGCCCCATCACGTTGACAAACAGATTTCTCGCCAAAAATGCAGTAATCAGGTTGAACGAATGGTCTTTATGCGTAAATTTAGCCATCAACTGGCCGCGAACCACTTCCGGGCGGTTTTTGCGGAACCATTTTACAACATTCGGAGAAAAAGATTCAATGCACCAGAGGCCTTTATAGCCAATCAGCAAATCACAGACTTTTTGACACAATTCCTCTGTATTGTTGTAAGGCTTCAGCTCAATAATCATGGGGGTCTTGCCCGCCATCACTTTGAGTACCTGTGTAAAAAGCGGAATATTTTCCCCGGTACCTGCCAGGGTATAGTGCTGAAGCTCCCGCCAGGTTACAGAACTGACGGGAATATCTACACCACACATGCGCTTGAGGGTATCATCGTGGAACACAACCACCTGTCCATCAGCGGTCAGCTGCAAATCCAGTTCTACGCCAAAGCCTTTGGCTACCGCGCGCTGAAAAGCCGGCAGGGAATTTTCGGGGATACTCTGATTTTTTTTGTAAAACCCCCGATGTGCGTAATCATATTTTTTGAATTCTGTTAAATCGGGGGCGTCCAGTGAGGGGCGCGGACGAATACAGAAAAGCCACACAGCTACATAAATCACGACAACCGCGAGCACAATGAGAAAAACAAGGGTAGGCAATGGCATGATGAAAACTCCTTATCGTAAAAAATTACATTTTCCGGAATCAATCCGGTGTATCAAAAGCCTCCAGCTTACTTTTTGCTGGCAGGGGCTTACTGTCGCCATGACGGACAAGCAACATGGTCACAAATGCCAGGGCTGCAAACAGGGCAGCATATGGGAAGAGAGTCCAGTATCCTACATGCTCCAGCAATGCACCGGAAAAAATCGGGGTAATAATCTGGGCTGCCATGGAAAATGTATAGTAGTATCCGGTAAACTTACCCACATTGCTGCCCCGGCTCATTTCTACTACCATCGGATAGGAATTGACATTGATGGCAGCCCATGAAATTCCAACCAGTGCAAAGACAATATTCACCGCCGGATGATAGGTCGGGAACAGTGCACCGGAGAAAAAGCACAACGCCAGGGCCGCCACACCAAACAGGATGGTCTTTTTTCGGCCAATGCGTGTGGCTGCCATGCCTACTGGAATATAGGAAAGAATCGCTGCGCCAGTGGCTACCAGCAGGCTGGAAGCAAAGCTGCCTCCGGTCATTCCCCACTGGATTTGTGCATATTTTGAAAAGGCCGATGTGACTGCATTATATCCCATAAACCAGAACGCTACCGAAAGCAGCAGGAAAACCAGGCTCTTTTTTACGTCCGTCGGAAGAGAGGCTTTCCTGTTTTCCTTTATATCTTCCTCCTGTTCTTCTTCGGGTTCACTAAGCGCTGCCGTTTCCTCTGCCAGGCGCTTTTCAGGAATGGTGAAGACCAGCAGTACAACAGAAAGGAGCATAATAAATGCGACCGCTGCAAACAGAGGGAAATAGTCCGGCTGGCTGGTGTGGCCCGGCACCAATACCTGAATCAGTACCAGTGTAATCATTCCTCCGATTGCTCCCATCAGGTTGATAATCGCATTTCCTTTGGAACGCAGCGGCTTTGGCGTCAAATCGGGCATCAGCGCCACCGCCGGGGAACGATAAATACTCATGCTGACCAGCACCAACAGCAGAGCTGTAATAAACATCCAGAAAATCCCCAGCCGGTCAGCAAGCGGAATCAACAGCATAAACAGGCAGGATGCAGCTGTTCCAGCCACAATAAATGGAGTACGCTTTCCAAATCGGGTACTGGTTTTGTCAGACAGGCTGCCAAACAAAGGAAGCATGAACAAAGCCAGTACATTATCCAGCGCCATGACAGCACCAGAGGCAGTATCGCTTACATGAAAGGTGTGCTTCAAAATCAGCGGAATCACCGCTTCGTACATCTGCCAGAAAGTGCAGATGGAGAGAAATGCCATTCCCACCAGCACTGTCCGTTTGGTATTCAGTTTCATACAGTTCTCCTTTTTCGTAATCAATGATATCACAGGTCTTCTAATCATAGCATGAAGAAGTAAGGAATTCAATTTGAAAGTGTAAAATTTCCATAAAATTTGACAGAATATTGTCTTTTTCACGTCGATACAGTACAATGTTTTTGTGATAATTTTCTCTTTTCTATCTGCCGCCAAGCCCTGACGCGGCCGGATTCGCCCGGATGACAGCCGGGGAAGCGGTTGCAGAAATTGAACCTTTTTAAACGAAAACCGCCAAAATCCATTCAAACGGGATGTTGTGTTTTTATCAGATTTCCGGTATGATACAGGCAACGGCCGTTGTTATCAGAAAGGAGGTTCCCTATGGATTCTGCTTTGAGCACAGTTTATTACTGCTGTATGGGCGTAGGGCTTTTGCTGCCGCTGCTGCATGTGGTGCTGGATTTTCTTGACCTGGATTTTGACGCGGGAAGCAGCGATGCGCCCCTTCCCTTTAACGGGATGGCACTGGCATTTGGTGTGCTGGTATTTGGCGCCTGTGGAAAAATTGTGCTGGTATTGGGTGGAAGCTGGATTTTGAGCCTGATTTTAGGCGCAATTTTGGGAATACTTGCTTTCTGGGTCCTCATCCGGTATGTCATCCGCCCTTTAAAACGCAATCACACCGAAGCTCCCAGTATTCGTGACCTGCGCTGGAAAGAAGGGGTCATCCAGCTGGCGGTACGGCCCGATTTTATCGGTACTGTGCGTGTGCTCAACAGCGCTGGAAGCTATGTCGCTTACAGTGCCAAAACGGCGCCCTGGGTGACAGAAGAACTCCCCGTTGGGATGGAAGTCCTGATTGTGGAAATCGACGAGGAGAAAAAACTCTGTACAGTCTGCCCTTTCGATTCCTATCGAAAGCAGCTTGCGCAATTGAAACAATCTAAAGGAGGTTTATGAAATGCCCGAACAATTCACTTCTACCGCGATCCTCATCGGCGTAATTGTCGTAGGACTCATCATTGTCCTTGCCGCTATCTTTTCTACTTGGAAAAAGGTACCCGCTGACAAAGCCGCTATTGTCACCGGCCTGGGTAAGGCCAAGGTCATTACCGGCGGCGGTGTAATGGTACTGCCGGTCTTGCAGCGAATTGACTACATAACCCTGGAAAACATCAGCTTTGATGTCAACATGCAGGGCACCCTGACCGCAGATGCCGTACCGATTGAAGCCAACGGTACCGTAGTGGTAAAAATCAAAAATGACGAAGCCATGATCCGTTCTGCTGTGGAACAGTTTAACTGCGGCAAAGAAAATGAAACCAAGCAGCATATCATGGAAACTGCACGCGATGTTTGTGAAGGCCGTCTGCGTGAAATTATCGCGGATATGACCGCCGAGCAGCTGTATAAAGACCGCAAAACCTTCTCTGAACGCGTAAAGGAAGTAGCTGAAGAACAGCTGTGCGAGCTGGGCCTGGAACTGAAATCCTTTACCATCAAGGGAATCGGCGACCAGAACGGTTATTTTGAAGCGCTGAGCAAGCCGCAGATTGCCGCTGTAAAGCGCGACGCAGAAATTGCCCAGGCAGAAGCTGTGAAAGAAAGCATGATTAAGACTTCTGAAGCCCGGCGTGCCGGTGAGCAGGCCCGTCTGGAAGCCGAAGCCCGTATGGCAGAAGCAAAGAAGGAAGCCGATATCAAAAAGCTGAACTTCGAAAAAGAGCGCCAGACTACACAGGCAATTTCTGATGCTGCATACAGCATCCAGCAGAATGTGACGCAGAAAGACATCACGAATACGGAAATGGACGCCAACGTTTTGAAAGAACAGCG
Organism: Candidatus Gallacutalibacter pullistercoris; assembly: GCA_018710915.1. Classification (GTDB taxonomy): domain Bacteria; phylum Bacillota; class Clostridia; order Oscillospirales; family Acutalibacteraceae; genus Heritagella_A; species Heritagella_A pullistercoris. The sequence goes on along the minus strand of DVIY01000210.1, from coordinate 5,830 downwards.
TGCCCGTGAAGTGCGTGAAGCTTCTATTCAAATTGAAATTGCCGCCGAACAGAAGAATATTGAGCTGGCCAAAAAGAAAGCGGAGCGTAAAGAAGCCGAACTGCTGGAAACTGTGATTAAGCCCTCTGAGGCTGAAAAACTGCGTGCAGAATTGCAGGCAGAAGCACAAAAAATTGCGATGATTAAAAAAGCAGAAGCGCAGGCAGAAGCCAAAAAATTGGATGCTGCTGCTGACGCAGAAGCACAGAAACTTGACGCACAGGCACAGGCCGAGCGTATCAAGCAGGAAGGTATTGCACAGGCAGAAATCACTGAAAAACAGGGTGTTGCGCAGGCAGAAGCGATTCGCCGCCAGGGCCTTGCAGAAGCTGAAGCGCTGGAAAAGAAAGCGGAAGCGCTGGCAAAAATGGACGATGCCGGTAAGCTGCAAATGGTCATTGAAAAGCTGCCCGAAATTGCCCGCGCAATCGCAGAACCCATGTCCAAGATTGGCAATATTACGATTATCGATGGTTCAGGCAATGGAGAAAACGGCGGCGGTGCTGCAGATGTGGCCCGCTATATGACCGGTTCGCTGAAAGCCGTCAACGAAGCGCTGAAGGATACTATCGGTTTTGATATGACCGACGTGATGCGTTCGCAGACACTGGAAGCCAAAACCACCCGCAATATCAATGTGGAGGGACTGCCGCAAAACACTCCTGCTGTTCCCGCTCCTCAGGAAAAAGCTGAATAAGTGCTTCATTGTAAAATGCCCTCTCCGAAAAACGGAGGGGGCATTTTACAATTTTTTTACACTTTCCATGTGCGGACATTGAACCAATTTAAAAAGTATGTTACAATACATGAAAGTCATACTGAATTTGTTATGTCGAATTCAGTCTTCTGCTGATTTTATCTGGCAGGAAATATGCTGTAGAAGGTGAAAGAACCGTGGAAAACCAATTGGAAATGTGGGACCGAAAACGGCTGTTGCGTCTGATTATTCCACTGGTCATCGAGCAGATTCTGGCTGTCACGATCGGTATGGCAGATACCGTGATGGTTTCCAGTGCAGGTGAGGCTGCTGTCTCGGGTATTTCGTTGGTGGATTCCATCAACATCCTGTTAATCAATATTTTTTCTGCCCTGGCAACCGGTGGCGCTGTTATTGGAGCCCAATATCTTGGAAAGCGCGAGCGGGACAGTGCCTGCGAAGCAGCAAAACAGCTGGTTCTCTCTGTTGCCGCCCTTTCTCTGGTGATTGCCGCCTTTGTACTGGTTGCGAAGGATTGGCTGCTGCAAATCATTTTCGGACAAGTCGAACAGGCTGTTATGGCAAATGCACAAGTCTATTTCTTCCTTTCGGCCCTCTCTTATCCATTTTTAGCGGTTTATAATGCGGGTGCAGCTTTGTTTCGCGCCATGGGCAATTCCAAAATTTCCATGTTGATTTCCGCATTGATGAATCTCATCAATATTGTCGGTAACGCTATTCTGATTTTCGGGTTCCATCTGGATGTGGCAGGCGCCGGTATTGCTTCTTTGGTTTCACGAATTGTCGGCTGCGTGTTGATTATGCTATTGCTAATCCGCCCCATACATGAAATTTATATCAAATCCTTGCTGCCACTGAAAATTGATTGGGGGATGATTCGCAATATTATGAGGATTGGCGTGCCAAATGGCCTGGAAAACGGCATGTTCCAGATCGGTAAAATTCTGGTACAGGGGTTGATTTCTTCATTTGGTACAGCTGCCATTGCCGCCAATGCGGTTGCAGGCAATATTGCTTCCCTCGAAATTATTCCCGGTTCTGCCCTTGGTATGGCAATGATTACGGTAGTCGGTCAGTGCGTGGGGGCACGTGATTATGACGGAGCCAAACGATATGTCAAAAAGCTGATGATTATTACTTATATTTTCATGGCTATTTTGAATATCCCGCTGCTCTTTGTTATTCCCCAGCTGGTGGGCTTTTACAATCTTTCCGGCGAAGCGTTGGCCATGGCAACTGAAATTTTGATTCTGCATGGCACCTGCGCGATCTTCATCTGGCCGGCTTCTTTTGCATTGCCCAATGCACTGCGTGCAGCCAACGATGTAAAATTCACGATGATTGTTGCCATTCTCTCCATGTGGATTTGCCGGATTGGTATGAGCTATCTGCTGGCACAATATTTTGCTATGGGCGTTATGGGTGTCTGGATCGCCATGATTATTGACTGGTGCGTCAGAGCGGTATTTCTGGTCGGCCGGTATCTCAGCGGAAAGTGGAAGGTCAAACAATACATATAAATTCTGATTACAACAGGGATGTCTTGCAAAAAGATGTCCCTGTTTCTAAATTTAGTTTTATCGATTCATCAATTTAACATCGGATATTTTTGGATAATTAACCGATTTTCTAAATCTCCTGTTTATTTTTTACTGCACTTTGTAAAATCCTGCCGCTTTATCCTCTTTTCTCTCTTTGCAGAGAAGGAAGGATGTATTATAATAAACATGTAAAACAATTAAACAGGAAAACTGAGTCTTATAGCCGGCTCTGGAAAAACAGGAGTGTGAATGAATTTGGAAAAAAGAAGCGATTTAAAAATGGGTACTGCCCCCATGCTGCCATTGATTATTTCTATGGCGCTGCCTGCCATGTTCTCCATGCTGGTGCAGGCTCTGTACAATGTGGTAGACAGCTACTTTGTAGCACAGATCAGCGAGGATGCCCTGACCGCAGTTTCCCTGGCTTATCCCATCCAGATGCTGCTGATTGCTTTCGGTATGGGTACAGCGGTTGGTATCAACTCACTGATTTCACGCCGTCTTGGAGAAGGGAACCAGGAAGCAGCCGATAGCGCCGCCAGCCATGGCGTACTGCTGGGAATTCTGAACTGGGTAATTTTTGCCCTGTTTGGCCTGTTTTTTACCCGCAGCTTTTTTGAGGCTTATACTTCCGCCGAAAATATCATCTCCATGGGCAGCGATTACCTGAGCATTGTATGTATATATTCTTTCGGCCTCTTTATTGAAGCAAACTTTGAAAAAACTTTACAGGCAACCGGCAATATGATCTGGCCGATGATTTTCCAGCTGACAGGCGCTGTTACCAATATTATACTAGACCCTATTTTTATTTTCACGCTGGATATGGGCGTAGCCGGCGCTGCAATTGCAACCGTAATTGGCCAGATTGCTGCCCTGGTATTTTCTTCAATCATATTGCTGACGAGAGAACACGCCGTTAAAATTCATTTTCGCAGTTTTCGGTTTGATTGGCAGACTGTAAAGCAGATTTATATCGTGGGGATTCCGGCCATTATCATGCAGGCAATTGGTTCTGTCATGACGCTGGCTATGAATGCGATTCTGGTTGCTTTTTCGAAAACAGCCGTTGCGGTATTCGGGATTTACTTTAAACTGCAATCTTTTGTCTTTATGCCGGTATTCGGCCTGACCCAAGGCCTGATGCCAATTATGGGATATAATTATGGAGCACGCAACCGCAAGCGGATGCTTTCCTGCCTGAAAATCGGCTGCGTTATCGGTTTGCTGATTATGGCAGCAGGTACCGTGTTGTTCTGGGCAATTCCCGACCAGCTGCTGATGATTTTTGAAGCTTCTGATGAAATGCTGCGCATTGGCCGTCCGGCACTGCAATACATCAGCCTGTGCTTTATGCCTGCTGCGCTTGGAATCCTTTCTTCTACCCTGTTCCAGGCCATGGGCCGCGGCTTCTACAGCCTGATTGTTTCCATCCTGCGTCAGCTGGTCGTCTTGATTCCTGCGGCTTGGCTGCTCTCTCTTATCAGCCTGACTGCTGTCTGGTTTGCATTCCCCATTGCCGAAGTATTTTCTTTGATTACCAGTGTCCTTCTCTTCCTGAATTTGTATCGCAAAATTATTCGGAATCTGTCTGCCACCCCTGTAGAGGCCTAAACCAATGGATAAGTTCAGCGTGCTTAAGCAGGTATTCGGATATGATTCTTTTCGTCCCGGTCAGGAAGTGTTGGTAGACAGCCTTCTTTCCGGACGTGATGTACTGGGGGTAATGCCTACCGGTGCAGGAAAATCCATTTGCTTTCAGGTGCCCGGCATTTTATTGCCGGGCATTTCACTGGTGATTTCTCCACTGATTTCGCTCATGAAAGACCAGGTAAATTCGCTGGTGCAAGCCGGGGTTCGGGGGGCTTTTCTCAACAGTTCACTGACGTCTGCACAATATCGGAAAGCACTGCACAACGCCCGGCAAGGGGTGTATAAAATCATCTATGTAGCACCCGAACGGCTGCTGACACATGATTTTCTTGAATTTGCATTATCTGTACCGATTTCTATGGTATGTGTGGATGAGGCGCACTGCGTTTCACAGTGGGGGCAGGACTTTCGTCCAGGTTATCTGAAAATCCGTCGATTTTTGGAAATGCTGCCAAAGCGGCCTGTAGTCGGAGCTTTTACAGCTACGGCAACTGACCAGGTGCGCAGGGATATTTTGTCTCTGCTGAATCTGCAATCACCACAAATCGTAGTTACAGGCTTTAATCGGAAAAACCTGTATTTCGGCGTGCGCAAGCCTCGGGATAAATTCAGCGAACTGCTGCATATTCTGCACGAAGAGGGGGAGAAAAGCGGAATTGTTTACTGTGCTACCCGCAAGCTGGTAGAAGAGGTATGCGAAAAATTACAGCTGAAAGGCTTTTCGGCTGCGCGTTATCATGCTGGCCTGACCGATGAAGAACGGCAGCGCAGCCAGGAAGACTTTCTATATGACCGCAGGACGATTATGGTAGCGACCAATGCATTCGGCATGGGGATTGATAAATCCAACGTCTCGTTTGTGATTCATTACAATATGCCGAAGGATCTGGAAAGCTATTATCAGGAAGCCGGCCGTGCAGGGCGTGACGGTTCTCCGGCCAGATGTATTTTGTTGTACAGTGGTGCGGACGTCCGCTTGAACCATTTTCTGATTGAGAAAGACAAAGAAAACGAAGAACTGGACGAAGAAACCGTACGCGAGGTACGGGAAAAAGAGCTGGAACGTTTAAAGCGGATGACCTTTTATGCCACCAGCAAACGTTGTCTGCGCCAATACCAGCTGCGTTACTTTGGCGAGACGAATATCCCGTCTTACTGCGGGAATTGTTCGGTGTGCCTGGGCGAAACCCTGCAGGACAGCTGGAGCTCCGCGTCCACTCCCGTTTCGATTCCCGAGCGTTTGCCGGCTCGCCGTCCCTCAGCTGCAGAAAATCTTCCAGTGGAAGAATCCCTTTTTCAGCGTTTGCGTCAATTGCGCCTGGCTTTGTCCAAAAGTGCAGGGATTCCGCCTTATGCAGTATTTACCGATGCTACTTTGCGGGAGATGTGTATCAGCAAGCCAAAAACAGAGCGGGACATGCTTTTGATTTCGGGGGTTGGAGAACGCAAACTGCAACGTTATGGCCGTTTATTCCTCGAAGAGATAGCCAGACACCAAAAAGAAAAGATGGCAAAAAGGTAACAAATCAATCGATAAAAGTTACGGATATCATGAAAATTGTAACAAAACAAATACAATTTCACTCATTTCCATTACAATCCTGTAAAAGCTGTTGTAATTCTCTTTTGGCTGTGATACAGTATACCCACACCAAAAACCTGACAGACCTGTCAGAGAGGAGAATGAACATGCTGGAATTTCTGAAAATGACAATGAATCAAATCCCTTACCCCTTTATGCTGTTTACGGCAGTAGCCGCCGCAGGAATTGCAGCAGCGTTTATTCGGGAACATCTTTCCCGCAAGCAGGAACCGGTTACCGCCCCTGTTAAGCAGCTGGCGCCTCTGGATGAATTGTATAACGAATAATGTTATAAAT
>DVIY01000209.1 GCA_018710915.1 Candidatus Gallacutalibacter pullistercoris | reverse complement strand
GGATTTTCACCTTTTATTTTAAAATACAATTTTTCTTTCGTATTCACCTTTTATATTGGGAAACTTTTTTCTGAGCAACACTATTTACAAAAATTGGCAAATATGATTTAATTAAGTTAAAACGCAGGTTGCTGATGAAAGGGGGAACCCATTTGAGTATTTCAGAAAGCTTGAAGCGCGGCACGGTTGATCTTCTGCTTCTTTCTCTGTTACAGGAAAAAGATATGTATGGCTATCAGCTGTCACAGGAGCTGGCTTCCCGCAGCGGCGGCCTCTATACTATGCCGGAAGGCTCTATGTATCCTACTCTGTACCGAATGTTGGAAAAGGGGTTGGTTTCTGACCGCCGTGAAACAATTGGTAAACGGCGTGTCCGGGTGTACTATCATCTGGAACCGGCTGGTAAAGAGTATCTCGAGGCCATTCGCAGGGAATACTTTTCAATGAATCAGGGGATTGTGAAAGTACTTGAAAGCTCTATTCAAACAGAAACTGAAGAAAACCTGGAATAATGCCACAAAAGTTCAAAACAGAACTTTTTGCCCGTGTATTTGAAATACAAATACACGGGCCTTTTTGTTTTCGAAATCTATAAATTATCAGAACCGTACTTCTTCGGTATACCGGCGCAGATTTTCCAAACCAATAGAGATGCCTTCCAACACATCTTCCATTCCTTCAAACTCAATCGCAATGGTTCCCTGATATCCAGCAGTCTTGAGAATAGAAAGGCACTGACGAACCGGTACTACACCGTGGCCGATAATGGTTCCGCGCAGATAATTTCCGCCGCGCGTGCCAAAAAATCCTTTGCCGGGGTTCGCGCCGCTTCCGCTTTTGACAATAAAATCCTTTGCATGCGCATAGAAAGCAAAGGGGGCAGTCTGGGACATCGCGTGCACCGGGTCTTCATCTACACACAGGAAGTTTCCCATATCGCACAGCAATCCAAAGTTTTCATGATTGACAGCCTGCACCAGCTTGGTAACACGGTCGCTGTCCTGGCAGTAAAAACCATGGTTTTCTACCATTGTACGCACGCCTTTGGTCTGCGCATATTCTGTTACCCGGCGGCAGCCTTCTGCCAAACGCGGCAGCACCAGGTCAAACCCACGGTATTCTTCGCCGGGACGAAATCCCCAGGTTGCATCATGACGCATACCAGGTGCTCTCAAGATAGCAGCCAGGTCAACTTCTTTTTTTACCCGTTCTACTTCTGCATCTAAATCGCCATTAGAGCCGCGCAAAAAATCGGCAGAAATTGTATAGTTCGAAACCTCCAGCCCACAGCGGTCACATTCTTCCCGCAGACGGCGGGCATATTCCTCGCGTGTGGAACCATCATGGGGTTCAATTCCTACAAACTCAATTGCATCAAATCCCATTTCTTTTGCTTTGGAAATGCAATCAAACTGCGTCATTTTGCCAGCTGAAAGCAGGCGCTGAAAGCTGTAGCTGCTGACCGATATTTTCATGATTCAAAATCCTTTCCCCAATTAAAATTGTATACAAACAGGAATGGCGCCTATTTCCAGGCGCCATCCCTTTCCAAACTTTTTCCTTACAGAAGCACCTCATGGCCGGTTTCTGCGGATTCATAAATTGCCCGAAGAATACGCATAATTTGAATTCCATCTTCTGCCGGTGCTCTGCACGGCGTTCCATTGAGAATACAATCTGCAAAATGGTCAATTTCCTGCTGGAAAAGTCCATTAAACGACAGTGCTGTCGGCGAGCAGAGATTGACATCCGCCATATACCCATTGATGTCGGTGTACATCTCCAATTCCGGGTCCAGCCGTGCACCGCCCTTGGTGCCGAAGAGCTCAATGGTACCCTGCGGCTTTTTCAAATTCAGGCTGTAACTGGTTTCTACCAGCAGTACAGCGCCATTTTCGTACCGCACCATTGCAGTAGCCATATCCTCTACATCACAAATATCGTGGTCTGTAGCAGATACCGATACGTAATCCTTCTTGTCCTTCAGCTCTGAACGATTTCCAAGCTTGCGGAAGGTTACGCCATATACCGATACCGGACGCGGATTCCCCATCAGATATCGGGTGAGGTCGATTACATGTACGCCCAGGTCAATCAGAGGGCCGCCGCCCGAACGGGAACTGTCCCCAAACCAGCCCATGGGGTTTCCGTTCCGGCGAAGATAGGTTGCCTTGGCATAATAAATCTCTCCCAAAGACTCCTTTTCGATAAAGTCCTGAAGTACTGCGCAATCATTGCCAAATCGCCGCACAAAACCGATCTGCAGCAATTTCCCATTGCGTTCGGCAGCTTCCTTCATGGCAACAGCTTCTTCCACAGTTATTGCCATGGGTTTTTCACACAGCACATGTTTGCCTGCATCCAATGCAGCAATCGTGCAGGGCGCGTGTTCCGAGTTCCAGGTACAAACGCTTACCGCATCCAGTTCCGGCAGCGCCAGCATATCTTCTTTACGGGCAAAGGTACGGGAAACGCCGTATTTTTTGGCCATCTTTTCAAGCTGTTCTTCGTTGATATCGCAAAAAGCATACAGCTCTACTTTCGGGTTTTTCAGATATGCCTGAATATGCTCATTGGAAATGCTGCCAACGCCAATCACGCCTATTCGAATCTTTCCGTTCTCCATTATTTTATTTGATCCTCCCTAATTGCTTTTACCTGTTATCCGGATAAATAATTACCCAATCAATCCGCGCAGGTAGTCAGCTGCTTTCTGAATATCTGCCACCGGATCGTCTCCGGCTTCCCGCTCAATTGTCAGGAAACCACGGTACCCGATTTCATCCAACGCTTTCAGATAGGCCGGGAAATCTACATTTCCTTCTCCAAGCGGAAGCTCCTCAAAATATTTTGCTTCCCGAATAGTATCCTCAATATTGGTATCCACGGTTTCGCCATAAATCACAAGCGGATCTCCGTCCATCAGCTTTACGCCGTCTTTGGCATGGGTGTGGACAATGTAATCCTTCAGTGTATACACTGCCTGTACCGGGTCGTCACCGGTCACCATGACAAAGTTGGCGGGGTCAAGGTTAACAGCTACACCGGTTGAATGCAGGCCATCCAGAAAGCCTTTGAGTGTTGCCGCTGTTTCCGGTCCGGTTTCAATGGCAAAGTGTGCATCCAACTGATCTGCATAAGCTGCCAGCTTTCCGCAGGCTTCCTGCATGATTTTATATTTCTCACAGGAAGAATCTGACGGAACAACACCAATATGTGTCGTCACCACATCGGTACCCAACCGTTTGGCAAGATCCAAAATCCGCAGGCTCTGCTCGATGAGCTTCGGATTTTTCTCTGCATGAGAAAATCCCTGCCCCAAATCTCCACACAAAGCCGAGATGGTTAATCCGTTGGATTTTGCTGCTTCCAGGAATTCACGGCACTTTTCGTCGGTCATACACTCCGGAGAAAACTCGCCGCGCGTTGCATACACCTGAATTCCGGTAACACCGGTTTTGGCTGCAAGCTCCATGGCCTTCTTCCAGTCTGTACGGAAAGAATCCAGCAGCACACCAATGGAAAATGGATACATCACAATCAACTCCTTTACACATATTTA
>DVIY01000208.1 GCA_018710915.1 Candidatus Gallacutalibacter pullistercoris | reverse complement strand
TATTTTCGTTTACATAAATTGATTGCCTCTATCCGTCTTGAAAGATCCCGCGGAAGCAGTCGCTCCGGAGTTCCAGAACATCATCCAGTGGGATACCTTATCCAAGCTCCATCCCGCCCAGCTGCGGTTCCTGTTTCTGTTGCCCAATGGTTTGAATGGACTGTCCATCCCGGCGCTCCAGCAGCCCGTACTCCGTTTGAATGTTATTGCGGGACGCCAGAAGCGCTTGCCCATAGGTGTGAAGATTGATATGAGGACGGATCATCTTGGCGGCCTTCTCCGGAAGAATGAAGGCCAGTTCCTCTGCCGCTGCATCTTCAGGGGATGCGATGCTCGGAGAAAGGATATACTCGTCAAGCTGTTCTGCCAGATCCAGAGCATCTACAATATTCTGACAATGTGTCGCTGTCATGAGTGCCTTGTAGGCAGGGAGAGCCGCGGCCGACATTTGGGCAAGTACATCTCCAAGCCGTTCGATGGTTTCAAAAGGTACTGCGTTGGTAATGTGTTCCGCCAATTGCGGGACTTTGCAGTCCAGGCAGGTACACTCAACGGCGCCCCAATCAACATATCCCAGGCAGCGCACTGCCATCTCCAATGCGTTATCTTCGGCAGGAAGCTTCAAATCCACCACATCGGTTCCGGCAAAGGGGAGATTATCATGGTGTGCAGTCAACCGCAGGTGGATTGTATAGGCCGGCTCGACAGGCTGATTCAGCGTGATTTCCGGCGCCGACTTCAAGTCGGAGTGCTGTACTACATAGCCACCCAAGCCGGAGATTCCACTGGGAACATATACGCCGCATTCGCCCATGCGTGCCATTTTCCCGACCTTCTCAAAGTCCAGAAGCTCAAATGCCGCATCTGACATTCCTTCCACTTCCGGAACAAAACCATTCTCTGCGTAAAATCGCCCTAACTGTCCATCTGATACAACCGATTCCACCACATGGCAGCAGTCCACACTTTCTGCCAGATCCCGAAGGCGTTTCAGTGTGATGGATTCTTGTTTCTGGAAATCCACCCGAACCAGTCCTTCGAAGGCGATGCGCTGAACCTCATTCAGCCTGGAGAGGCGTTCTGCCAGGTCATTCAGTTCCAGCAGGTTTGTTGCTGAACATACAAGACTGGAGTGCAGCACCTCAAAGTCACGGTAATCTGTGATTTCCAAATACAAGGAATCTCCCTCTGAGAGCCGCACCTTGTCCAGCGCGTCCAGCAGTTTCCATGGGCTGGCTGGAAGATCCAGCTTGGCGTAGGCCAATTTGCTGTAGTCGGCGGGGGTCAGGAAGACGCTAAAAATTTCATCACCCAAGAGTCATTTCACCTCCATTTTGTTCCTGCTGTTCCTCATACCACTTAGGGTCTGCCCCCGGCACATCCCAACCGCACATACTGCCGGTGAGCATGGCCTGCTCCTGGGCTGGTGTAATGCCTCGCCGTTGATTGTTATAGTCGGCCAGCCAGCGGTTCTGCGCTCGATCCTTTGTACTCCAGTCGCTGGGATAGTAGCCGCTCTCGCCACGCTTGATGCAAATAAGCGTTCCCTCACCGGGGAGAACTGACCAGCACAGGTCAGGCAGGCGGGTGAGGGAGTCCGGCGAAAATCTTTCTTCTTCCGTCTGAATGCTCCAGTTGCTGGAGTTCCAAAGGCTCACATAGAGTTCTCCATCGTTCAGTTTGATGGCTCGCTGCTCGAAACCCTCGCCCCAGCCGTCCGATGCCTGACCGGAAATGTACTCAGCAAGGGCCTCCTTTTCCTCCGGAAGAAGTGTCCCATTCACCTTGCATTCGGCCACACCCCACAACTGACCGTCACGGCTTTCCACATCCAGCATCACGGACTGGACTTTCGTGTTTACGCCGTCCGGTTTGTCATACCAGTGCATCAGACCACGGTTTTTTTCTTCAGGCATCTGGTTTTCCAGCAGTGCTTCGTGAATACATGACTGATAGTCCCTCAATTCACGCCCATCCAGGTCGTTGCCGTACTCCTCCAAATCTCCCCAGTCGTCGTAAGCATAGAGCTGGGCAGTGAGCGGCATATAAAACTTGAGCGTCTGGGGTTCAGGAGGCAGAATTTGAAATCGGTCCTCGCCAATAATCAAGGCCAGACCGCTTCCGTTGTCCCACTTCACATGGAACTGCCCGGCATCGTCAATGTTGTCCAGAGTGCCCATGCTGCCGGGGGGAACGGGGTGAGGATCGTTGCCCATCTTCGTCAGCCGAACACGACTTCCTTTGGGATACTGCTCCCGCAGGAATTCCAGCCATTCTCTCGAGACCTCTCTCATGATAGTCCTCCAATCGTTATGCCCTGCTGGGGCGTATTTTGTTCCAGCTCCAATCGGAGCGTCTTCACTGCGGCGGCGATCTCCGGGTCGCACTTGAAACTGTCCAGTTGCAAGTGGTCCGTGAAAAAGTGCTGTTCTCCATTCAGCGACCGAACCAGATCCACTGTGGCGATACCGTCCTTGGTGACGCCCAGCCGTTTCTCTGGCCGGTCACTGTCCAGGTAGGTGCGGATGGCCTCCTCCAAGGTCAGGCCCCGGTAGATTTGCTCTCCGGGGATGTTGCAGTCGGTCATCACGAACCATGCGTAGGTGTGGGGACGGTCGGGATCGGCGGCTTCTCGGAGCGCCTGTTTCCCAGCCTCTGTCAAGCCATAATTGCAGCCTCTCCGGGGGTTCTCCTCCCCAGCAAAGTCCAGCAGAATGTCGTCCACCGCCTTCCGCACTGCGGGATCGTCCGTCAGCGTTTCATAGCGGAAGCCTGTGGTGGCTTGATATGGAAGTTCCTCCCGAATGGTGTCCAAGTATTTCTGGGCATCTGTGAAGGTCTGTTCTTCACCACTGGCGTAGGTGATCCGACCCACAGGCTTTGCCTGTTGGGCCATCCGTTGCTGGCGCAGGTCGTAGGAATAAAGGTACCCCTGATATTCCCCAGGGGAAGGGGTGCAGCGCAGGCAGTAGCGGTAGTGCTCCGTCTCCGCGATATAGCCGAAGCATCGGCCGTCCTCGGTGATCTTACCGCCGTGCTGATAGCAGTAGTTTCTCATCGAAGCCAGATTCGTAAGGGGACCATCCGACCGGAGCATATCCACAAACTTCTGAAGTTCGTCTTTGAATTCCCCCGTGTTGAACTGGTCGCCGTTGTGGGGCCACCAAGTGTGGTAGAACTCTTTTCCGGAAGCTCCGAAGTCCATCCGTATATGGCCTACCGTTCCCAGCACCGCATCCTCGGCCTCGTCCATCTGGGAATAGAAAAGGCCCGCCTCCTCAATGGAAGCGGGCCGAAGCGCAAAGGGATATTCTATTGTCGTTTGTGTTTGCCACATCATTTAGTTCACCTCCATTATTTTATGAACACAATCAATACCACAACGACAGCGAAAAGTCTATCAGAAAAACTTAGGTCATCTGAAAATTAAAGCCTTGATTCCGCTGGTATTGCTCCGCAGGGTTGTCCATCATCAGTTCTTCCAGTGTGAGTACCCCATGATAGGAAACATATCCACTCTTTACGACCCGTCCTTCCTCCGCATTCATGCGCTCCAGTCCGTATCGGGCATAATCGTAGTAATCACGCAGATTTTCGTCGTACTCAAACCTGCCGGATTTCTGAATCATGTAGCGGCCATATTCCTCCACATTCTGGACACCAGGGGCATAGTCAAACTGCTCCAGATTCTCTGCCAGCTGCCTGACTTGTGCGGCGGTTTCCGGCCGTGCGTATTCCACCACCGCGCCCAGTTTTTTTATTTCATCGGTACTCAGTTGTTTAATCGCCTGGCACAGCTTATTCAGCTCCTCCAGGTACTCTGACTCCATATCCAAAACACAGTCTACGGCATCCGGAAACTCGCTCCCCTGAAATGACAGCCTCATATCCGCCGGATCAACGATCCCTGCCCGAACCAAGGAACGCTTGATATGGAGATCTGGCGCAGGCAGATACAACCAGGTTGTGGGAGCGTCCTTACTCTGCTGTACCGTCAGGGTCAGCAGGGGAGGCTCATAGAAATACTGCGGAAAATGACGCCCATCATAGAGCTGCGAGAGTCGCATACCGTTGTCATAGACTACTCCGTATGGTGTGATGACTCCATTGCCCTCATCAATGAGGAGCAGGGCGGTTTCATAGCCGTCAAGGGCGTCCAGCTCCTCTTTGCTGGCGCAGCCGCCATTCAGCACCATGTAATGATCTCTGCCGACCTGCTCTAAATCAGAAAAATCTGTGATGACCGTGACCTGCTGGCAGGAAAATGTCAAGTTGATTAGGTCGGTCATGTCGGAATAGTCGTAGCTGACCGCCGCACCCTGGAACTGAGCGCCCTCCTGTGCATAACAGAAGCTGTCCAGCCGCTTGGCCAGATAGTCCAGCTCGTCGATATTTACAGGTTTTCCCTCCAGTCGCTTCAGGATGGGGTACTCACCAAGGATCTCGTCCATTTGGCAGTCCCTCGCCAGGGGATCTCCCATGTCCATCGCATTCAGCGCCTCCATGATTCCGTCATACTGGTTGTGCGGGATTGGGAGGGGAACGGTAAACTGTCCGTACTCGGGATGCTTCGGATTTGATAACACAGCATTCATTCTCATCGTATTCCTCCAATGCCGAGCCCTACATCTCCATCTGAGGGCTATAATCCTGTCTGTGTTCCAATTGGGTGTCCAGGTCAGGGACAGAGAACTCGATTTTGATTCTGGCTTCTTGAATGGCTCTTATCTGTTTGTCATTCAAATTTGGGTCTTCTGCCAACAGATGATCCGTTGCACGATAAATCTCTGTCAACTCCTCATTGGAGAAGAGACTGGCTTTGGGGATCAGACCAGAGCGGACAGCGAAGTCCCGTTTGGCTCCTGCAAAATCATCCTCATAATAGTGCCCATGGCTGACGCCGACCCTTTCATAATCCCAGATCCATGTAACGAACTCATAGCCCCGGCCGGTGCCTCGCTCTCTGCCCGCCAGCACAGCCCCGCCGAAATCCGCAAGCAGATGAAACTTATTGTCAAGACCACGAGCACGGAGCAGGGGGGTGTTTTCCATAGCCTCCACATATTCAAATACTCTGTCGGCTGCAATGGCGACCCTGTGATACAGCTCGTTGGCCTCTGGATTCTTGCTCCCGGACGGAAGCATAAATACTTCGTTCCCAGGAGAAACAGAAAGGACAGGCTGTCCATGGAGAAAAATCTCCAGCCGCCTGTCCTCTTTGCTAAGGGATTCAATTTGCTCCTTTCCGAGACACCGGGATAGTTCCTCAAAAAATTTACTCCCCACTGTAACCCTCCAATCTTGTTACTTCATTGAAAATAAAAAAAGCCCGTGCATTTTTTGCACGGGCTTAGGAACACATCTTTTAACTGAGTGTTCGTCCTCATATTCTTCTTGGATAAAACAATAACTCACACAGCATTGA
>DVIY01000207.1 GCA_018710915.1 Candidatus Gallacutalibacter pullistercoris | reverse complement strand
AACGGTTGGCATCAAGTATTACACCACAGGAACGTGAAGAGATGGAGACGTTTTTGGCAGCACATCCTATAGACCCCGCTTATGATGAAGAATGTAAATATTTTGATGGGGAAGTTCCAGAAGAACAACTTCTTGCAAGGGATTTCAAAAAAATTCTTGACGAAAACCCTGTTTAAAATATCATAAATGATTCAAGCAGCTGTAACAGGCTGCTTTTTTCATACCTATTTGCCCCTGCCTGCCGGGCTTTAAATGCAGGATAGGCGGTGCGCAGAGTGGCTGCGCGTTTATAAATCAAATCTGGCCGAAAAGGAGACCCCATGGAGTTTTTAAAGGAGCTGTTCGGAACCGAGGCGCTGACCTTTGACCAGTTTGCCGCCAAGGTCAACGAGCAAAAAATGAAGCTGGCGGATATTTCCGGCGGTGCATATGTGGGAAAAGACAAGTTCGACACCCTCACCACCGAACGGAACACGCTGCAGGCGCGTCTGGATGAAGCCAACGGCAAGCTGGAAGGGTATGACCCTGAATGGAAAACCAAGGCCCAGACCGCAAAAAAAAATGCGGACGCAGAGATCGCGAAGGTCAAGCGCGGGTACCTGATCCGCGATTCCACCGCCGGGCTCAAGTTTTCCAGTGAGTCCGCAAAGAAGGCGTTCATTGCTGAATTGGAACAGAAAAATCTTCCAGTGCAGGATGAAAAGCTGCTGGGACTTGATGATTTTGTCAAGCAGTACCGTGAAAACGACCCCGGCGCATTTGCAAGCGAGGAAAAGCCCCCTGTATTTTCCGGCCCTACCCCCGGCCCCTCCGGCGGCACGGCAAAGGACCAGGCAAACGCGGCGTTTCGGGCTTTCTTCTCCCACGAGTAAACCATAATTTGAAAGGAGTAATTTATTATGCCTAACAGTATTTCCAGAGAAGCTGCGGAAGCCCTGATCCGTGAGCAGCTGGTAAACACCATTTTTGAAGACGTCCCCAAGCAGTCCATTGTCATGCAGCTGGGCAGAAAGCTGCCCAACATGACCAGCAAGCAGACCAAGATTCCCGTGCTGGATATGCTGCCCATTTCCTACTGGGTAAACGGCGACACCGGCTTCAAGCGGACCTCCCGCCAGGAGTGGGACAATGTCTATTTGACGGCGGCGGAGCTGGCGGTGATTGTGCCCATCCCCGAGGCGGTGCTGTCCGATTCCAGCTTTGACATCATGGGCAATGTGAAGCCCCGAGTTAACGAAGCGATGGGTCAGCGGGTGGACAGCGCTATCCTGTTCGGCGAAGGCCGTCCTCTGGAATGGCAGAATGACATCGTAACGGTTGCCCGCCAGTCCGGCCACAACGTGAGCGGAGAGATTTCCTATGATTCCCTCCTGGGCGCAGATGGCGTTCTCTCCAAGGTGGAGCAGGCCGGTTATACCGTGGATGGTGTGATTGCCTCCATGCAGGCCAAGGGCGCTATGCGGAGCATCAAGGACGACGCAGGCCGCCCCATTTTTGTATCCGATATGCAGGGCGCCACCCGTTATGCGCTTGACGGTGCTCCCATGTACTTCCCCGAAAATGGCTGCTTTAACCCCAGCATCGCCCAGATGATTGTAGGCAACTGGAAGCAGCTGGTCTATTCCATCCGGCAGGATATCACCGTGAAGATCCTCGACCAGGGCGTGATCCAGGATCCCGAAACCAAGGAGATCGTCTACAACCTGGCACAGCAGGATATGGTAGCGCTGCGCGTGGTTATGCGTCTGGGCTGGGCTCTCCCCAATCCCGCCACCCGGCTGAACACTGACCGCTCCAAGGTGCCGTTTGCCTATATCGAGGCCAAGTCCCCGTTTACGGATTACGCAGCTACCTTCACTGTGCAGAAGCAGGGTGGTGACAGCGGCAAGCTGGAAGGCGCAAAGATCAACGTGAATGGAGCCATCAAGAAAACCAATTCTTCCGGCCAGGCAGTCTTTAACCTGCGCAACGGCACCTATCCCTACAGCGTGAAGCTGAACGGCTACCGCCCTGCCAGCGGGGAAATTACCATTTCCAGCGGCGCAGCAAACCCGACCGTCTCCCTGGTGGCGATCAATCAGGAATAAGGAGGACGGCTTATGAGCAGTATCAAAGATGCGCTGAAAGCGCTTTGTCAAATTATGACGGGGCAGGAAAGCACGGGGCAGACCATTGCTGAAGTGATCTCGGATATTACCGCAAATTATCCCCCTTTGGCAGAGCCGTCCAGCCTTTCAGATGTGGGAGAGGATGAAACGGGGGCGCCCCAGTGATCTATGCGGACTATGAATTTTACATCATCACCTATGGCGGCAATCAGATACAGGAGGCCGACTGGACGAGAACCGCCCGGGAGGCCTCTGCCTTTATCGACCAACTGACCTTCGGACGATTGAAAAACCACCCGGAGCGGGTCACAGAAGAAGTGCAAATGGCGGTTTGTGCAGCTGCCGAGGTGGTGGGACGGTATGAGTCGAACACTTCCGGCATTCGCCCTGGGGTGAAGTCTGCTTCTAATGACGGATACAGTGAAACCTATGCGGATGCAGTCGAAATACAGAAAGCTCGAAAAACAGCCCTTGGGGAAGCGGCTGGACTATATCTTCCCCTTTCTCATCCGCTGCGGTATGCGGGGGTGTGCTCATGCTGGTAGGAGAAGAAACGGTTACTCTGCTGCATAAGACCTACGACCTCAATACACGGCTGGATCGATGGGAACCTGCTGTTTATCAAAACGCCAGTTGGTACGGAAAGCAGGCCGCCACTGTGGGTGACAGCGGTTTAAACACAGCAGATGAGTACACCGTACGCATCTTTACCGGAGAGCTCATCCCCGCAGCAGTTGGTGATCTGCTCATCCGTGGAGAGTTTACAAACTCGTTTGCTGGAACTGCACAGCTTGCCGGTCGGGAATTTTGTACCGTTACCGGTGTAAGGGATAACCGCCGGGGCCTGTCCTCTATTTTTCATTGGAGATTGGACGGGAAGTGATTACATGGACAGCATAACAACACCCCGCGGAAGTATCACTATCGCAAAAAATCATCAGGCAAAGCTTCAATGGAATCCGGACTTTGCCGGGCAGCGCACAGAACAATTCAGCCGGATGCAGAAGTTTATCGACAGCGAGGTACTGCGGCTCTCCACCCCTTATATTCCCATCAAAACCGGAATGCTCATCAAATCAGGAATTCTTGGTACTGTAGTGGGATCCGGCGAAGTGAACTATATTGCTCCGTATGCGGACGCCCAATACCGTACCGCTGTGACCCGCAGTTATGATGCTCAGCGCGGCGGTCTTTGGTTTGAGCGCATGAAAATTGACCACAAAAAGGAGATTTTGGAGGGCGCTAAAAAGACGGGAGGCATTCGGTAATGTCTGAAAGTATTATTCATTCCCTTTGGGATTATTTTCTCACATGCCCGCTCATGGGAAACAGCAAGATCAACGTGGATTTTCTGCCGGAAAAAGGGGTGGAATATTCCATTGACACCACTCCAGCCACAGAGATCGTCAAGCAGTATGTGGATGGCAGCAGCATCCGGCAGTATCTCTTTGTAATCCGATCTGTGGAGGAATACGGGCCGGATGTGCTGCAAAACCTCTCCAACAGCGGATTTTATGAAAACCTTTCCGCCTGGTTGGAAAGGCAGACGCGGGCAAAGATTTTTCCAATTCTGCCGGATGGCAAAACGCCGCAGAAAATTGAGGCCCAGAGTACGGGCTATTTATTCACCACAGGGCCAGACGCTGGAAAATACCAGATCCAGTGCAGGCTCCAGTATTTTCAGGAAGGATGATGAACCATGGCAAACGAGACAATTATGAGATACCAGATCGCCGATTATCTGGGCGTACTCCCGGAAGGTGGAGAAGGTGAGCCTGACTATGAGCTGATGGGCGCAGGCGTCAACACTCTGGACGAAAACCCGGCAGCGCAGATTGATACCAAGACTTACGTCAACGACCGGGCAGCTTCCAGCACCATTAAGGGATACCAGCCCCAGTTCCCCTTTGATACCGATTTGATGAAATCTGAAAAGGCAATCATGGAACTGTACAATATTGGCCGTAATGAGCTGACCGGTGCAGATGCAGAACGCGACTATATCCGTGTGGAATTGTTCGAATCGGTACAGAGCAAGGAAAACACCTTTAAGGCCCGTAAGTTCCGGGTGGCGGTAGAGGTGGCCAGTTGTGCCGGTGCGGGCGGTGAAGCAATTAAGGTAACAGGCAACCTGAACAACGTCGGCACTTTTGTAGACGGTGAGTTCAATACCGAAACCAAGACCTTTACCGAAGCCGGGGCTGCTGTTGGAGGGCCGTAAAGGAGGAATAGAAAATGTTCACAGTCAATGGTAAAGAGCTGGAATATGATGTTTTTGACGCTGACAAGATGGAAGCCTACGAAACCGCTATGCAGCGGGTAGTGGAAAAAATGGACACGTTGAAACAGCTGGAAAACGAATTGCCCGCTTCCCAGTCTATTCGGGAGCAGTGCAGCGCAGTGGCCGAGTGCTTTGATTCCCTTTTTGGAGCAGGAACCGCTTCGGAACTGTTTGATGGCCGGGTAAACCTCAAGCTGGCGCTGCAGGCGTTTGTAGAACTGGTGGAAGGAATCAGCTGCCAGCGTGCGGAGCTGGAAGCAGTGACCCGCAGCGTACTGCCCAGTGGGAAAGGAAACCGTGCTGCAAGACGAGCCGTGAAAAAGAAATGAATCTGCTCACAGAACCTGTTCCCAGAGCGGTGCGGATTGCCGGTGCGGAGGTGCCTATTTGCTGGGACTTCCGCACTTCCATCCGGTTTGAACTTCTGATGGAAGAAAACCTGCCGGACGAAGAAAAGCTTTCCCGTGCCTTACTGTTATATTATCCAAAAATCCGATTCCCCGATGAACAAATAGAAGAAGCTGTGGAAAAGTTAATCTGGTTTTATGCCGCTGGAAAGGAAAAAACCGGCCGTGGAGAAGGCACCGGACATGAAAGTGCAATCTATTCCTATGAGCATGATGACGAATATCTGTACGCTGCATTTCTGGATCAGTACGGAGTGGATCTGAACAATACCCCACAGCTGCATTGGTGGAAATTTAAGGCAATGTTTGCTTCCCTGCGTTCCGACAACCGCATTGTCGAAATCATGGGATACCGCTCTGTGGAGATCACGCCCAAAATGCCGCGGGAACAACAGCAGTTTTACCGGAAAATGCAGCGCCAGTTCGCCTTGCCCCTTCCGAAATCAGAGCGGGAAAAGCTTTCTGCTATCGAACAGGCTCTTTTAAACGGCGGGAACCTTTCCGGGTTGCTGTAAAACCACACCTTTTTCTTGTAAAATACTGGCTCTGCTGGTATACTGAAGAAA
>DVIY01000206.1 GCA_018710915.1 Candidatus Gallacutalibacter pullistercoris | reverse complement strand
TACTTTCCAAAACGCAGGAAGGGGTGAGAAAACAGTCCAGTGGACTGTTTTCGAGGGGAAACCCACGTCTGGGGTTTCCCTTATCCAAAGCAAAACAATAAATTGAAAGAACAGGATGGATGAATGTATGGCGCAGAATGAAAAAGTTCTGGTAGTGGACTTTGGCGGGCAGTATAACCAGCTCATCGCCCGCCGCGTCCGCGAATGTAATGTCTATTGCGAAATTATTTCCTACCGTGCCGGCCTGGATGCAATCCGCGCTGCCAATCCGGTGGGTATTATCCTCACCGGCGGCCCCAACAGCGTGTATCTGGAGGATGCCCCCACCATGGACCCCGCTCTGTTTGAGTTGGGAATCCCGGTGCTGGGCATCTGCTATGGCAGCCAGCTGATGAGCCACCTGCTGGGCGGCCATGTGTGCCGCGCACCCGAGCGGGAATACGGCAAGACGCTGGTGCACACCAGCGAAGAAAGCCCGATTTTCCAGAACGTGAGCCGCGACACCATTTGCTGGATGAGCCACAACGATTACATCGAGACCCCGGCTCCCGGCTTTACGATTACCGCTTACACCGATAACTGCCCGGTTGCTGCTGCGGAAAACCGTGAAAAGAACCTGTATGCCGTACAGTTCCATCCCGAAGTGCTGCACACCCAGGAAGGCAAACAAATGCTGCACAACTTCGTGTACAATGTGTGCGGCTGTAAGGGCGACTGGAAGATGGACTCCTTTGTGGAAAGAAGCATCGTCGCTCTGCGGGAGAAGATCGGCGGCGGCAAGGTGCTGTGTGCCCTTTCCGGCGGCGTGGATTCCTCGGTGGCAGCCGCTATGCTCTCCAAAGCAGTGGGCAGCCAGCTGACCTGCGTTTTCGTAGACCACGGTCTTCTCCGTAAAAACGAGATGGAGCAGGTGTGCGAAATCTTTGGCGGCGGCGAATTTGAGATGAACTTTATCTGCGTGGATGCCCGTCAGCGTTACTATGACAAGCTGGCTGGAGTAGAGGAGCCGGAGAAAAAGCGCAAGATTATCGGCGAAGAATTCATCCGCATTTTTGAAGAGGAAGCCAAGAAGATCGGCCGGGTGGATTTCCTGGTGCAGGGAACCATTTACCCCGACGTGGTAGAGAGCGGTCTGGGCGGCGAGAGCACCGTCATTAAGTCCCACCACAACGTGGGCGGACTGCCGGACTATGTGGATTTCAAGGAGATCGTGGAACCTCTCCGCGATTTGTTCAAGGACGAAGTGCGGCAGGCAGGCCGCGAACTGGGCTTGCCCGAGTATCTGGTGAGCCGTCAGCCTTTCCCGGGCCCTGGCCTTGCCGTGCGTATCATCGGCGAAGTGACCCCGGAAAAGGTGGCTATGGTGCAGGACGCTGACGCCATTTGGCGGGAAGAAGTTGCCAAGGCCGGTCTGGAAGGCCAGCTGAGCCAGTATTTTGCTGCCCTGACCAATATGCGCAGCGTGGGCGTCATGGGCGACGAGCGCACCTATGACTATGCCATTGCCCTGCGTGCCGTCACTACTGTGGACTTTATGACCGCAGAGTCGGCAGAAATCCCGTGGCCGGTATTGCAGACCGTGACCAGCCGGATTGTCAACGAGGTCAAGCACGTGAACCGTGTGCTCTATGACTGCACCGGAAAGCCCCCGGCAACCATCGAATTTGAATAATGCAGGAACCTCAAAAAACCTTGATTTCAAGCCATTCTTTGAGGTTGCAAGTGCCTTTTGATACTAATTTGATACTATTCAAAAGCCACACATTATTATAGAGAGACATGAAAATGCCCTCTGGAAAACGGTAAGTTTTTCAGAGGGCTGTTTTTATGTCTCTATTCTTTTCTCCATTTCTTATGCGGTTCATGCTTGCCGCAGTCGTCTGCGGTCTGCGGCCAGTTCAGTTTCCATTCCTGATATTCCTCTTTGGTAATCTCGCCGCTGGCCAACTGTTTTTTGCGAAGCTGCCATTCTTGCAGAAATTCGTCCAGCAGGCGGTAACGGAAACTGACAGCCATATGCTTTTCCGGGAAGTCCGGGTCGGTGGTATCTGTGACTTCATAAATCCGAGTGCCGGGGTAATGTTCGTCCAATTCAAAGAGGGTATACATGATGTCCTCTGCGGCGTACAAAGTCGGCTCATACAGAGAACGATAGTTTACATCCAGCACTTCCGCAATTTTACGAAGTAAATCTTCTTTGGGTGTGCGAGTGTTGCTTTCATACTGTGCTATGCGAATGTCGGCACTCTTTTCGTCAAAGCCTACGGCAATGCCTAATTCCTTTTGCGTCATGCCCCGGAAATTGCGCACACGTTTGATACGGTCTCCTACTGCCATATGCAAACCTCCTGACTAAACAAATTTGTTGAATTTAGTATATCATGTAGAAACAAGAAAAACAAGAGAAACTAAACAAAAAGATTTAACATTTTTTCACAAACCACTTGACTTAACAGAAAATGTTTAGTATCATATAAAATGAAAGATAAACAAAAATGCTTAGTAAAACTAAATGACCGCCAAACTGGAATAAACCGCCATGACCTTCCGAAAGGAAGCGAGCGCCCCGCAAGGGGACGGCACAGCGCCGGAAAGGGTTGCCTGCCAGGAGCCAGGGAGGGAGAACGGCTGTAACTGCAAGTCGATTGAAACAAGAAAGGAGTTGCCTATGGCAAGTACGGTATTTATCAAAGCGGATGAAGTGGCTGCGGAACTGGGAATTTCAAAATCTCTGGCATACCGCATGATTCATCAGTGGAACGAAGAATTAAAGAAAAAGGGCTATACAACAGTAATCGGACGAGTAAGCCGCCAGTATTACCATGAAAAAGTGTATGGCATGAGTGGAGAAGGGAGGTGATAACATGCCAGCTTATAAAGACGCAGAGAAAGGCACATGGTTCGTGTCATTCTATTATGAAAACTGGAAAGGCGTGAAGCAAAAAAAGATGAAACGGGGATTCTCGACAAAGAAGGAAGCCCTTGCGTGGGAACGGGAATTTCTTATGCAGAAAGCGGCTGACCTGAATATGGATTTTGAGAAATTTGTCGAGATTTATATCACGGACAAAAAGGAACGTCTCCGGGAAAACACTTGGTCTACGAAAGAACACATTATTCGGACAAAGATTCTGCCTTACTTTAAAAACAAACGTCTGAGTGATGTACAGCCGAAAGATGTGATTGCGTGGCAAAATGAAATGCTGAATTATCGTGATGGGAAGGGGAAGCCTTATTCGCCAACTTATCTGAAAACGCTGCACAATCAGTTGAGCGCCATATTCAATCATGGAGTGCGTTACTATGGGCTGAAATCAAATCCGGCGGCGATTGCTGGAAATATGGGGAGTGAGAAGCACAAAGAAATGCTGTTCTGGACAAAAGAGGAGTATCTGAAATTTGCTGACGCTATGATGGATAAGCCCCGTTCCTTTTATGCTTTTGAAGTCCTTTACTGGTGCGGCATACGGGAAGGAGAATTGCTTGCGCTCACTCCGGCAGATTTCGATTTTGAAAAAGGAACGTTGTCCATCACAAAATCTTACCAGAGATTGAAGGGCAGAGATGTGATAACAGACCC
>DVIY01000205.1 GCA_018710915.1 Candidatus Gallacutalibacter pullistercoris | reverse complement strand
AAACAAAAACTGATCTGCCTGTTGTTGGCAGGCGCCATGGCGATGTCGCTTTTCGGATGCACGCAGGGGGAATCTTCTTCTGCGCCAGAAGCAACCCCCACTCCCGAGGTATCTGATACTTCTTCTGCTGTGGAAGAAGTATCACAGGCATCTTATCCAGTTACTTTGACAGATGCCGCCGGACGTGAGGTTACAATTGGAGAAGAGCCGGAAAAGCTTGTCAGCGGGTATTATATCACCACTTCTATGCTCATTGCATTGGGACAGGAAGAAAAACTGGTGGGTATTGAGGCAAAAGCCGATAGCCGCCCCATTTACAGCCTGGCTGCTGCCGACCTGCTGGAGCTTCCCAGCGTAGGAACTGCCAAACAGTTTGACTTGGAGGGTTGCGCAGCACTGGAACCTGATCTGGTAATTCTTCCCCTCAAGCTGAAAGACCAGACCGAAGCGCTGGAAAATCTGGGCATCAATGTTCTTCTGGTAAATCCGGAAGATATGGATTTGCTGAATGAAACCGTTGAAATGTTGGGTGTAGCAGTCGGCGCACAGGAAAAAGCTGATGAGCTTTTGAACTATAACGAAGAAACCCAGGCTCTCCTCAAAGAAACCGTTGGTTCAGAAGAGAAGCCGAAGGTTTACTTGGGTGGCAACAGCAGCTTTTTGAGCACTGCCGGTGCGAAAATGTACCAAAACACACTGATTGAACTGGGTGGCGGTGAAAATGTGGCTGCCGGGCTGGAAGACGACTACTGGGCAGAGGTTTCTTATGAGCAGGTGCTCGAATGGAATCCTGAGGTGATTGTGATCGTCCCTGAAGCAGAATATACCCGCGACGATATCTTGAACGATGCGCAGCTGGCCGAAGTAGATGCTGTAAAGAATGGCCGTGTGTATGAGATGCCCTCTTCTTTTGAAGCTTGGGACTCCCCGGTGCCCAGCGCCATGCTTGGCAGCCGTTGGATGGCTGCTGTGCTGCACGACGATGTGTACAGCTTTGAAGATTTCCAGAAGGATGCCGCAGATTTTTATCTCACCTTCTATGGTGTGGAAATTGACCAGAGCTTGCTGACAAAATAATTTTTTGCGATGATGGAAAACAAGAGAAAAATCAGGGCCTGCTTTATGGCTGCATGTTTGGTTGTAGCAGCTGCTACAGTCGCCTCTTTGGTAATTGGCCGTTATTCCATTAACTGGACAGAGGTTTTTCAGGATTCCATGAGCGCAAAGGTCTTCTTTTCTCTCCGGCTGCCGCGCACCTGTATGGCGTTGGCAGCCGGTTTTGGTCTTGCGGTCACTGGAAGTGTCTATCAGGCAGTTTTTCAGAATCCTCTGGCGGCACCGGATATCATTGGGGTTTCTTCCGGAGCTACCGCCGGTGCAGCGGCGGCAATCCTGTTTTTAGGCGGAGGCGTGGCGGCTACTGCTTTATGCGCATTTGCGGGTGGATTGGCAGCAGTGCTGGCAGCTTTAACGCTGGCGGCTCTTTCTCGCCGCTCGGGTATTGCTACCATTGTGCTCTCAGGAATCGTTATCAATGCTTTGGCGCAGGCAATCCTCATGCTGCTCAAGCTCACGGCAGACCCGGAAAAACAGCTGGCTTCTATTGAATTCTGGACGATGGGCAGTTTTTCAGATGTCACGATGGATAAATTCAGTGGGGTCATTTTATGGGCTTTGCTGGGAATTGTGGGCATTTTTCTGCTTCATAGACAAATTTTGCTGTTAAGCCTAGAAGAAGAAGACGCCCGTATGCTGGGGGTACCGGTCAAATGGATGCGCCGGCTGGTGCTGTTGCTGGCAACGCTGATTACAGGCGCTGTTGTGAGTGTAACGGGATTGATTTCGTTTATCGGCCTGCTTGCCCCGCATATCGCGCGTTTGCTGACAAAAAGCAGCCGCTTCTCTACGACAGTCCTTTCTGGCTTAGTAGGCAGCGGGCTGATGCTGATGGCTGACTGCCTGGCACGGAGCATCGCTTCCAGTGAAGTGCCGGTCAGCATTATCACTTCACTGCTGGGCGCACCGTTTTTATTCTTCCTGTTGTGCCGAAAGGGGGAGTCCAATGACTGACCTGCTTTTTGCAGAGCACTTATGTACCGGGTATGGCGGCCCCGAAATTCTGCACGATGTCAGCTTCCGAATTGGTCATGGAGAGTTATGCGCCCTTTTGGGTGCAAACGGCTCGGGAAAATCCACTTTGATCCGCGCAGTGTGCGGCTTGCTGCCTTTTCGTGGGAAATGCTTTTTGGAAGGGAAAGAGCTTTCACAGCTTTCTCAGCGTGCCCGTGCACAGAAAATCAGCTACCTTTCCCAGCGCAGCAGCCTCTCGATTCCGCTCAGCGTGATGGATGTGGTGCTGATGGGATATAACCCCGTGTTGGGAATTTTCCAGACACCGGGAAAAGCCAGACGTCATCGTGCCATGGAAGAGCTGAGGCGGGTGGGGATAGAGCATCTTGCCGAAAGGGATATTTTATCATTGAGCGAAGGCCAGCGCCAGTTGGTGATGCTGGCCCGTACTTTTGTGCGCGGTGCACCGCTGCTGATACTGGATGAGCCGGACAGCGCACTGGATTTTCAAAACCGTCATAAAGTCATGGAGCTCTTACAGGCGCAGGCACACGAAGAAGGCAGAGGCGTCTTGCTGTGCAGCCATGATGCTAATTTTGCCATGCAATATGCCGACCGCTTGCTGTTAATGAAAGACGGCAGGCTGTGTAGTGATATTTCAATGCAGGCCTGCGGATGTGAAGAATTGCAGCAGGCACTTTCCAAGTTGTACGGCCCGATAACACTGGCCGAACACCGGGGAAATTATTTTATGATGAAGGGGTGAAAGAATGCAGATCCGTCTGGCACTTTATCTGTACAACGAAGAAGATACCCGTATTTTTGGAGAAGGGCCGTACCGATTGCTGTGCGGGGTACGCGAATTGGGTAGTTTGCGGGCAGCAGCGATACAGATGGGAATGGCTTACACAAAAGCCACCAAGATTATCCATCGAGCAGAAGAAGAGCTGGGATTCCCGCTGACACAGCGCAAAATTGGTGGGACGAAAGGCGGAGGAAGTACCCTGACCCCTGGCGCAGAGGAGTTGATGAAACGGTATGAAGCATGCAAAGAGGCCTGCCATCGCGCAGCTGAAGCGATATACGATGACTGCTTTTCATCGTTCCGGCCGGAGGCATTTGCTCCTGACGGGCAGCCGGGGGCGGGGGAAGACCACTTTACTGGAAGCAATGCTGCAAAGCCGTAACATTCCCGGAGTACGTTCGTTTGCTGTGCGGAAAGACCGTTTAACTCCCCCGGAAAAAATTGTGCTGGAAGACAGGCTGACCGGGGAACAGGCTGTTATTGGCCGGTTTGAAGACGGGAAGATGGTGCCGCAAACAGATGCGCTGGAAAGTCTCGGCGTACAGATGCTGCGCCGTGCAGCATCGTCCCGATCGGATTGGGTAGTGGTAGATGAAATTGGTTTCCTTGAAAACAGCAGCCCAGCTTATCGCGAAGCTTTGCGGGAGTTGTTTGTCCAAAAGCGTGTGCTGGCGGTTTTGCGCAAGGCCGAAACTCCATTCCTGAATGAAATCCGTGCGAATCGAAACAGTTTTCTATTTGATTTGGACGATGTTCGATCTATTATAATTTTTCAGAAGAAAATGTCAAAATAATACCAAAAGCTGTGTAGTTTTCTTCCAGCACATTCTGCCAGAGAGAGTATAATCGAATCAAAATGCTCTCTTTTGTTTGCAAAAGAAATTGTGAAAAAGAGGGAATGGAGGATTCTTCATGAAAAACAGAAAAGTCTGGCTGGGTGTTA
>DVIY01000204.1 GCA_018710915.1 Candidatus Gallacutalibacter pullistercoris | reverse complement strand
TCCGCAACCTGCTTTTGTGTCAGATCGTGATCTTCCCGTAAATCACGGATTCTCATTCTCATACTATCACCGTCTCCACTATATCTCAGGACGTATTGTCCTATTGACAAAATGGACAATATGTCCTATTATTTGCTTTGAGGTGGTAAATATGTCCGATTACAAATGTTATGGAAAGCTCTATCGCGCCGTGCAACAATCGATTGTTCTGCTGCAAAAGGCACAGGAAGAATGTGAAACCATGCACATGGCAAAGCTAGACCCTGAAATCGATATGAGCCGCTTTTTGCGTCACACAAAAGAAAATCAGGGAGAAAACGAGTAACTCCCTTCCTGCTTGGAAAACACGGGAGCATTTTTGAACCCCTTTCTGTATGATTGAGGAAAAATCACATGGAAAGGAGTTTTTTTGTGGAAAAAGAACCGACCGCTCAGGCTCCTGCCGCCGAAGAGCAGATTCAGCAATTGACCGAATTGTTGATAGATAAGCTCTTTCAGGCGGTGGGAGAACTGGACGTATATACTGCCGTTTCCAAAACACGGCAAAAAGAAAGCCTGTATAATGAACATGGAAAATCTGCGGGCGAAATCGTCACAGAAAAAGAACATCGCCGGAGGTATAGGGGCATCATTGACCGAGGTGCACTCAAACAGCTGACCGCCGCACTAAAAGACTTGAAGGACATCCAGATTTCTTTGGCAGGAAGAGAAGACGGAGAAACTACCGGTGTGGTGGAAATTGCTTCGATCCTGGAAGAGCTGGAAGGAGGGGAAGCCCATGCGTAAAGCCGTCTGGTCCCCCCAGCCGCGGCAAAAACTGTTCCAGTCAAGGCCGGAATATGAAGCCCTGTATGGCGGCGCGGCGGGCGGAGGTAAAAGCGATGCTTTGCTGACAGAGGCCCTGCGGCAGGTGCATATTCCCCACTACCGGGCGCTGATCCTGCGGAAGACCTATCCCCAGCTTTCAGAACTCATTGACCGGAGCAGAACGTTATATCATTCGGCATTTCCTCCAGCTCGCTATAACTCCACCGGCCATTACTGGGAATTTCCCAGCGGGGCAAAAATCTATTTTGGCTCCATGCAGCACCCCTCGGACAAAATCAATTACCAAGGCAAACGATATGACTTCATTGCTTTTGATGAGCTGACCCATTTCACCTGGGAGGAATACAGCTATCTGTTCAGCCGCAACCGCCCCAGCGGCCCCGGCACCCGGGTCTATATCCGGGCAGCCACCAATCCCGGCGGTATCGGCCACAGCTGGGTAAAGGAACGCTTCATTACCCCTGCTCCGCCAATGACGCCCGTGGTAGAAGAAGTGCAGGTGGACACGCCGGAAGGCCGGAGGACCATGAGCCGCTCCCGGATTTTCATTCCTTCTACCGTTTTCGACAACCAAAAACTGCTGGAAAATGACCCGGGATATCTGGCCAGCCTTTCCCTGCTGCCCCCGGCAGAGCGCAGCGCCCTTTTATATGGCAGCTGGGATTCCTTTGACGGGCAGGTATTCTCGGAATGGCGCAATGACCCCGCCCATTATCAGGACCGCCGCTGGACCCATGTGATTGACCCGTTCCCTATTCCCGCCCACTGGCGCATTTATCGTGGCTTTGACTTCGGTTATGCCCGTCCCTTTGCAGTGGGATGGTTTGCTGCCGACCCGGACGGGCGCCTGTATCACATCCGGGAATATTACGGCTGCACCGGTACGCCCAATACCGGCCTGCGGATGCATCCGGCACAGATTGCCGCGGAAATCCACCGGATTGAACAGGAGGACGAACAGCTTCGGGGGCGAAAAATCATCGGCATCGCCGACCCCAGTATTTTTGATGAAAGCCGGGGTGAAAGTGTGGCTGCCATGATGGAGCGGACGCCCAATTTCATTTACTGGTCAGGAGGCGACAACACCCGTCTCCCCGGCAAAATGCAGTACCATTACCGTCTGGCTTTTGACGGGAATGGCCTGCCCATGATGCAGGTGTTTCACACCTGCAAGCACTTTATCCGCACTATCCCCGCTTTAGTATATGATAACAGCAACGTAGAGGACATCGACACCACACAGGAGGACCACATTTACGATATGTGCCGGTATGTGCTCATGGAGAACCCTATTTCCCCACAAAAAACCACATTACCACCAAAACCGCCTCTTCCGCCAGAGCTGCAAAGCGAAGGAGCAGCCGAATTTTTGCTGCTGTGACTTGTTTCTTATTTATCGGCATGTTAAACTGAAATTACGGTAGCATCCGTGTATGAATAAAAACAAGGAGGTGCTTTTCATGTTTGGAAAGAAAAAGCAATCAGCCCTCACCCCGCCGCCGGGGCTTGGAAAAGAGGACATTGCCATCGAAAAAAGCATCTGTACCGGCGAAGGGGTTATCGGTTTCCGTGATCCCAAAACGAAAAAGCTCTTACAGGCGGTGGCGGCCCGGACTCCGGGAGAGGTTGCGGATTTTTATCGCTCCTATGGATATGAGCCACCGGAAAAATAAAAGAAAAGGGGTATAGGGTATGGAATTGCTTCGTAAACAAATTCGGGATGGAATATTGGGATTGGCTGTCGGCGACGCGCTGGGCGTACCGGTGGAATTCCGCATCAGAGAAAGGCTAAAGCAGAATCCTGTAACCGGGATGCGGGCCTATGGGACCCACAATCAGCCCGCCGGAAGCTGGTCGGACGACACCACCATGGCGCTGTGTACGCTGGAGAGCCTTGCAAAGGGTGTGGATTATGACGACATGATGGACCGTTTCTGCCGCTGGGTGGATGAAGGCTATATGACGCCTCACGGGAAGCTGTTCGATATCGGAAGAACCACCCGTCATGCGCTCTGGCTGTACAGCTCCGGGATACCTGCATTGCAGTGCGGCGGCACCGATGTGCGGGATAACGGTAATGGCTCCCTGATGCGGATTTTACCCGCCGTTTTTTATCTGCGCCGGGAATATGGGGCAAACTGTATGGAGAAACCGGAAGCTTTTACACTGATTCACAACCTTTCCCGGCTGACCCATGGCCACGAAATCAGCCAGATTGCCTGCGGGCTGTACTGTGATATGGCAAATGAACTGATGAACGGAAAAACCATGGCGGAAGCCGTCGGTCATTCCGCTTTGATAAAAGAACGCTGGTATGGGAAGCAGGAGGAATTTTCCTCATGGCTGGCTAAATTTGATTTTATAAATGCTGAAATGCTGGCAGCCCTGCCGGAAGAAGCCATTAAAAGCAGCGGATATGTGGTGGACACCCTGCAAGCGGCTTTGTGGTGCCTGCTTACCACCCATTCTTACCATGAGTGTGTACTGAAAGCCGTCAATTTGGGCTCTGACACCGACACAGTGGCCGCTGTCGCCGGCGGGCTGGCCGGGATCCTCTATGGAGCAGAATCGATTCCCGAAGACTGGCTGCGGGTACTGGCTAAAAAAGAACAGATTATCCGGCTGTGCGAAAATTTTCTGTCTGCATAGTTTTTATGCTGGAACTATGGGAAAATTCGCCCTTCTGCCCTTGACTTTTTCCCCCGGATGGGGTACCATATATCCATATGGAAAAAGACGTTGACGGAGACAGTACGCAGGGAGCCAGTGCTCCAGCGAGCCGGGGACAGTGCAAGCCCGGCGCCATCGGACCCTGACGGAAGATCACTCTATCAGTCGCAGGCTGAACGGATTTTCTCAGTAGGTTCTGCCGGATTCCCGCCGTTACCGGGAGCGCATATGATGGTATGCCGCGAAAATAGGTGGTACAGCGAAGTCAAAGCCTTCGTCCTGTTTTGCAGGATGGAGGCTTTTTTTATTTGCCTCGCGGCTGTTACAGGATGAATTCAAAGGAGGAAACACCATGTACAACAAGGTATCCACAAATCTGAACTTTGTGGAACGCGAAAAGCAGGTGGAGGAATTCTGGCGTCAGGAACACATCTTTGAAAAGAGCATGGAAATGCGCCGGAATTGCCCCAACTACACTTTCTATGACGGACCGCCCACGGCCAATGGCAAACCCCACATCGGCCATGTGGAGACCCGCGCTATCAAGGATATGATTCCCCGTTACCGCACCATGAAGGGGTATGATGTGCCCCGCAAGGCCGGTTGGGATACCCACGGCCTGCCTGTAGAGCTGGAAGTGGAAAAGCTGCTGGGCTTGGACGGCAAGGAGCAGATTGAGGAGTACGGCCTGGAGCCCTTTATCGAGCGCTGCAAAGAGAGCGTGTGGAAATATAAGGGCATGTGGGAGGATTTCTCCGGCACCGTCGGTTTCTGGGCCGATATGGAACATCCTTATGTCACCTATCACAATGAATTTATCGAGTCCGAATGGTGGGCTTTAAAGCAGATCTGGGAAAAAGGGCTGCTGTATAAGGGCTTCAAGATCGTGCCCTACTGCCCCCGCTGCGGGACCCCTCTGTCCAGCCATGAAGTGGCCCAGGGCTATAAAGACGTAAAAGAGCGCTCCGCCATCGCCCGTTTCCGGGTGAAGGGCGAGGATGCCTCCATTCTGGCATGGACCACCACCCCCTGGACCCTGCCCTCCAACGTGGCCTTGTGCGTGAACCCCCACGAAGAATATGTCAAGGTGCAGATGAATGAGGACGGCCAGGTATACTACATGGCTCACGCCCTGTGCGACACCGTGCTGGGGGAGGGCGCTTACACCGTTCTGGAAACCTATGTGGGTAAGGATTTGGAATATAAGGAATATGAGCCCCTCTTTGCATATGTCAGCCCCAAGGAGAAGTGCTGGTATGTCACCTGTGACGAGTATGTCACCCTGACCGACGGTACCGGCGTGGTTCACATCGCCCCCGCCTTTGGTGAGGACGACGCCAACGTGGGCCGGAAATACGGCCTGCCCTTTGTCCAGCTGGTAGATGCCAAGGGCTGCATGACCAAGGAGACCGATTGGCCGGGCATGTTCTGCAAGGATGCCGACAAGGAAGTGCTGAAGAATCTGGAAAGCCGCGGCCTGCTGTTCTCCGCGCCCCAGTTCACCCACAGCTATCCCCACTGCTGGCGCTGCGACACCCCCCTCATCTACTACGCCCGCGACAGCTGGTTCATCCGCATGACCGACGTAAAAGAGGATTTGATCCGCAACAATAACACTATCAACTGGATTCCCGAGACCATCGGCAAGGGCCGTTTCGGCGACTGGCTGGAAAATGTCCAGGACTGGGGCATCAGCCGCAACCGCTATTGGGGCACCCCGCTGAACATCTGGGAGTGCGAATGCGGCCACCGCCACGCCATCGGCAGCATTGAGGAACTGAAATCCATGTCCCCCAACTGCCCCGACGATATCGAGCTGCACCGCCCCTTCATCGACGCCGTGACCATCACCTGCCCCCACTGCGGCAAGCAGATGAAGCGCGTCCCCGAGGTCATCGACTGCTGGTTCGACTCCGGCTCCATGCCCTTCGCCCAGCATCATTATCCCTTTGAGAATAAAGAGCTGTTCGAGGAGCAATTCCCCGCCGACTTTATCTCCGAAGCCGTTGACCAGACCCGCGGCTGGTTCTACTCCCTGCTGGCCATCTCCACGCTGATCTTCAACAAGGCCCCCTTTAAGAACGTTATCGTACTGGGCCATGTGCAGGATGAAAACGGCCAGAAGATGTCCAAGTCCAAGGGAAACGCCGTTGACCCCTTCGAGGCTCTGGCCACCTACGGCGCCGACGCCATCCGCTGGTACTTCTACACCAGCTCCGCCCCGTGGCTGCCCAAGCGTTTCTCCGGTAAAGTGGTGCGCGAGGGCCAGCGGAAGCTGCTCTCTACCCTGTGGAACACCTATGCGTTCTATGTGCTGTATGCCAATATTGATAAATTCGACCCCAATCAGTACGAGTGGAAGAAAGACACCCTTTCTGTCATGGACAAGTGGCTGCTTTCCAAGCTGAACACCATGGTGCGGGAGATGGATACCAATCTGGAAAACTACCGCATCCCCGAGGCTGCCCGCGCTTTGCAGGACTTTGTGGATGACATGAGCAACTGGTATGTGCGCCGCAGCCGCCAGCGTTTCTGGGGTAAAGAGCTGACCCAGGACAAGGTCAACGCCTACAAGACCCTGTATACCGCGCTGGTCACCACGGCCAAGGCTGCCGCCCCCATGATCCCCTTCATGACCGAGGATATTTATCAGAACCTGGTGCGCAATCTGGATAAGGATGCTCCCGAAAGCGTGCACCTGTGCGATTACCCGGTGTGCGACGAGAGCGCCATTGACCCCGAGCTGGAGCGCCAGATGGAACAGGTGCTGCAAATCGTGGCGCTGGGCCGTGCTGCCCGCAACGAGGCCAACCTGAAGAACCGCCAGCCTTTGGCCCAGATGTTTGTCCGGGCAGAGTTTGAGTCCGACCCGCTGTTCCAGCAGGTCATTGCCGAAGAGCTGAACGTGAAGGAGCTGCATTTTGTCAACGATGCTTCCAAGTTCACCAACTATACCTTCAAGCCTCAGCTGAAGCTGTTGGGCAAGAAGTTCGGCAAGCAGATCAACGAAGTGCGCACCGCACTGGCAGGGCTGGACGGCGCTAAGGCTAAGCAGGAGCTGGACGAAACCGGCAAGGTAACCATTACCCTGTCCACCGGCGAGACCTCCCTCACCGAGGATGAGCTGCTGATTGAGACTTCCCAGATGGAGGGCTTTGCTTCCATCACCGACCGCGGCATCACCGTGGTGCTGGATACCCGCCTGACCCCTGAACTCATCGAGGAAGGCTTTGTCCGTGAGGTCATCAGCAAGATCCAGTCCATGCGCCGCGACGCGGACTTTGACGTTCTGGACCACATCAACGTGACCATTAAGGCCGGAGACAAGCTGATGGCTATTGTGGAAGGCCACAAGGATGAAATCAGCCACGACACCCTGGCAGACAGCATCACCGCAGGCGAGCCTGCTGGAGAAGCGGTTGCCGAATGGGATATCAACGGCGAAAACGCTGTGATTGGCGTAGCGGTTGTAAAATAATTCAATTTGACAAAATACACCAAGGCCCCTCTGCCGATTGGCAGGGGGCCTTTTCGATTTCATATTCAAGTGCTTTGCTGCATCTGTTCTGATGAAAAAAGACGGCGATCGAGTGTTACATAATCAGGGTATTCTCTCGAAAGCATCGCGAAGCCATTCTCAAAAGCTTTTAACAACAAATCAACCCGTTCCACAGACAACGGAAAAAATTCCAACTCCAGCCGGCCACCGTCACGCAAAACAGAAAGGCCGCGTATACCTGCACGCTTTTCTTCCTGACGCAATGCTTCCAATAGTGCTGAGCCAAGCATAGAAGCTGCCGCACAGACAATATCCTTCCCCAGTGGTGCGTATCCCGCATGTCCACGGATACTTACCTTTGATTTGCCGGATTCGCGAAAGAAACACACATGAATCATGCGGATACCTCGTTCTGATTACTTTCTTCCTGCGATTCACGCTCTTCGTTCTCTGCGGCGGGAACTACAGAGGAAGCTGCTGCCCGTGCCAGTTGTGTCAACTGCTGCTGCATTTGTACAAGCTGTTTTTGCATTTGCAGATTTTCAGCCACACTCTTCTTGACCATTTCGCGCCCTTCAAAATCCATCATATCCAACGCGGCCATTGCCTGCTCTCCCTGATCCGGACGGAAAAATCCCAGGCTGTACAGTTCTTTGGCCAGTTCATTCTGTGCGGCTTTGCTGAAGGGAGACGATTTCTGTGCAGTAACGCGGATATCAAAAACCGGGATACGGGTTCCAAGTTCCAGCCCAAAAAAGGCCCCCTGCTGCTGTGGTAAAAGCATACGGTTGTCAATGCTTCGGAATTGTTCTCCGTTCTGTCCGGCAATACGGAAACAGCGCGGTTCTGTATAAAATTGCCGCAGCAATTCGATGCACAAATACCCCACATCGGCAAACGCACGGTAACTGCCCTTAATCATATCGCGGGAAAGCTTGCTTCCCGCCTCCTGTAAGGCTGCAATGGCACTGGCTGCCGTCACCCCTCCGCTGGTCCCGCCCTGTGAAAAATCACGGTTGCCGCTGATTTCCTTCAATTCATCAATTTTCTGGCTGAGCATAGTGGTTACCAGGCCGTCCATTGAACCGATATCCACTTCCCGGATGCTGTCTTCTCCCAGCCCGGAGCCCGCTACATGGATAAAATCACGGTCCCAGTCTGCAAATTCCTTTTCGTTAACTGCGCCATTATCCCGGATAAAATAACGCTTGCGTGAGGCCATCAGCGCATGACGCATCAAGGCCTGGTTCAGACGGTCAATATACATCTGACAGTCTTTCATCACATCCACATAACCAAATCCAGCCGGTGTCCCCTCATCCGGGAAAAGCACATCCGCGATAAACGGGTATTTCCCATGGGAATACCATCCTGTTTCACGCAAAACCGGGTCATTTTCACTGGCGAACAGCACTGTATCATTGACAAACTTACAGTAATGAAGCAGTCCGTCACGCTTATAATACCAATCTACCACCGCCGACTTTTCACTGGTATCCACGCTGTCATCATACAGGTACTGCCCTATCTCCAATGCAGAAGAGTGAAGCTTCCCCCGAAGCTGCGGATACTCTTCTTCCAGTACTTCATTATCTGTCAGCTCTACGGTAAACAGATTCCGGCTGTCCTGCAAATCCCGGATTCCAGGTTCCCAGAACAGGTTCAATACATCTACCGGTCGGATATCGATATCGCCCAGGCCGTTCTCCAGCTGTGGGTTCCAGAAAACGCCATAGACGCCGGTACCGCTTTTCAGCTTCTTCCACCAAATATCGGAATAGGTACGCTCAAAACGGCAGCGTTCCAAAATTGCAGGAAGGACTGCCCCCAACACTTCCGCGGATTGCCGGTCACTTTCTTCCCTGGGAAGCACATTGGGTTCGGGGTAATTATCCATTGCATCCGCATGCTTATTGGCAATTGAGTTAAACAGCCATCCCGAAGCCGGTTCGGGGTCTCCGGGACGTGCCGTTTTGCGGAACTGCTGCCAGTGGCGCATTTTGAACCACTGTTCATTTTCGATTACCCGTTTTTCCAAATTGGCCTTTCCCTGCCGGTATTTTTTCAACAGCACCGCTGCTTCACGCACCTGTTCTGCGCCAATTACCGGTTCCGGCATCACTTCTGGAAAAATGTGGGCTTCCTTCATTTGTATTTGCTTTGTGTTCTCCATTTTTTTCATCCTTTCCCGCCCGTTTCTTTCCTCGCGGGAAAGGTGGGCGCAGGCATATTGTAACGGAAACACAAAAAACCGCGCTCCCCTCTTTTTAAGGGAAAAGCGCGGTTTTGATTCAGAATTTTGCAAAATTTTTACAGAGAACGTCCATTTTCGCGGATTATGTCGCGATACCAGTAACCAGAATCCTTAATAATTCTCCTCTGGGTTGCGTAATCCACATAAATCAGACCAAAACGCTCACGGTATCCGCTGTTCCACTCAAAATTGTCCATCAAAGACCAGTGGAAATATCCGCGGATGTCTGCTCCTCTTTCGCTGGCGAGCTTCAGTTCATGCAGATAGCGGCTGGTAAAATCAATACGGTTGGGGTCATGCACTTTGCCATCAAGAGAAACTGTATCATGACAGGACATGCCGTTCTCGGTGATATAAAGCGGCTTCTGATAGCGTTCATACAGGAAATAGGCGCCCCAGCCCAAAGCTTCCGGCGTAACCGGCCAGCCTGTTGCTGTTTTCGGGAATCCATCCGGGCGCTTGATTACTTCAGGCCGTCCATCTTCACCCATGCGGATGCGGTTGCCATTATAAATATTCTGGCCATAAATATCAATTGGCTGTGCAATCAGCTGCATATCCTCGCGGCTGAATTCGGGCAGATATTCCTGATAAATGCGCTGCCCATCTTCGGGATACTGGGCAAAGAAAACCGGGTCGCTCCACCAAGGGGTATTCCAGGTCCAGTTGCCCAGATTCGGCACCATATGCATCATATGCTGGCGGGCAGCCTCAATATCTTCCGGTTTATCGCTGTCCGGGTAGCTCATGGAACCTGTCGGGGCAATGCCAATCAGGATATCCTGCCTGGCAGCTTCACGCATTTTCTTCACTGCCATACCGTGCGCCATCAAAGCATGATGTGCCATCAGGAAGGTGTCACGAATCGGGACTTTCAATCCTGGGGCATGGGCGCCATTGAGATAGCCAAGGCCAATAAAGCACTGCGGCTCATTGAGGGTAAAATACTTTGTCACGCGGTCAGAAAATGTGCGGACAATGTAGGCGGCATAATCAGAGAACCACTCCACGATTTCGCGGTTCATCCAGCCCCCCTTTTTATAAATTTCATAGGGCATTTCCCAGTGGTACAGCGTGATATATGGCTCGATTCCTGCTGCCAG
Organism: Candidatus Gallacutalibacter pullistercoris; assembly: GCA_018710915.1. GTDB lineage: Bacteria > Bacillota > Clostridia > Oscillospirales > Acutalibacteraceae > Heritagella_A > Heritagella_A pullistercoris. The sequence goes on along the minus strand of DVIY01000204.1, from coordinate 249 downwards.
AAGCTCATCGACCAGTTCGCTGTAAAAATGTACGCCCTTCTCGTTCACCTTTCCGGTACCATTTGGAAATACACGCGACCAGTTAATGGAAAAACGGTATGCCTGAATCCCCAGCTCTTTCATCAGGGCAACATCTTCACGAAAACGGTGATAATGGTCACAGGCAACATCGCCATTGTGATTTTCATATATCCGGCCTTTTTCTTTACAGAAAACATCCCAGATATCCCAGCCTTTTCCGTCCTGAAA
>DVIY01000203.1 GCA_018710915.1 Candidatus Gallacutalibacter pullistercoris | reverse complement strand
AATAATGTAGGATTTTCGCCTTCTGAGTGGCGTAAAAGCCACCGATATCAAAATTTGGAATAAATAAAGAAAAGGGTTCTTCTGGAAATCCATCCAGAAGAACCCTTACTGTTAGTGGGATTAGCGGATACCGATTTCGGTGTCGGTAGTGTTTGTTTTGCTGTGATCTTTAATATAAGCGACAATATCGTCAATATTGGTGAATGCCATAGCAACATAGCTGTCAGCAGCACCATAATAGATTGCGATACGGCCGGTATCGGCATCGCAGATGGTAGCACAGGGGAATGCAACGTTCGGCACAAATCCGCGCTCTTCATACCACTCTTCGGGGGTGAGCAGATAATTTTCACAGCGATACTTCACGATAGAAGGATTGTCGATATCCAGGATTGCGCCGCCAATGCTGTATACATAGCCATTGCAGGTGCCTGCTACGCCATGGTAGAACAGCAGCCAGCCTTCGCTGGTTTCAATGGGGGCAGCGCCGCCGCCAATCTTCAATGACTCCCACCATTCGGAGCCTTTTCCCATTACATGGCGATGATGTCCCCAGTACTCCATATCGGGGCTTTCGCTGACAAAGATATCACCAAAGGGAGTGTGGCCGCTGTCGCTGGGGCGAGACAGCATCATGAACTTGCCGTTGATCTTGCGGGGGAAGAGAACAGCGTTGCGGTTGAAGGGCAAGAACGGATTCTCAATGCGGGTAAAGGTTTTGAAATCGGTAGTTTTGGCCATACCGATGGCAGCACCATAGAAATCCTGGCACCAGATTGCATAATAAGTATCATCTACTTTGACGAAACGGGGGTCATAAGCGTAGATAGGCATAGCGGGGTTTCCGTCTTTGTCAACAAAGGGAATCTTCTCTTCATCGATATCCCAATTGATGCCGTCTTCACTGCGGCCAAAATAGATGTAAGGAATACCATTTACCTGTTCTGCACGGAATACCCCCACAAATTTTCCGTCTACCGGAACAACAGCACTGTTGAAAATGCGGGCAATTCCCTTTACAGGGTTACGGCCGATGACCGGGTTGTTGGTATAACGCCAGATAGGGGCGTCGTGGTTATCGTTGGCGGGGCGATCCTGCCAGGGCATGTTGGGGACGCTGCTGCCAATAATCTTGACATTACTCATGAAAAACTCTCTCCTTTGCAGTAAATGTGATTTTTTTCGATCAGAAAAATCATCACTTATTATGATAAAAAAGGACAAGCTGAAAAGCAAGCCTATTTTTATTTTTTTTCAACAAAATTCAGGCGGGTACTCGCAAAGTCCACATCATCCAATACGATGTGTATGCCTCTGCTCAGCAGCTCGCTCCCAATATAGGTTTCTCCAGACGATGTTTCGACATACTGTTTGTCAGGCGCAATACCATCCACACGCAGCCACAACGGTGCACGTTGTGCACGGAACATCCGGCGAATACAGGTAACGGCAAAGCGGCTCTTGTCAGGGGCTACCTGTGCATAAGCAAACATTCCATCAGCAGGTGCCTCCAGACGGTACAGCTCGCTGGTAAAGAGGAACCCGCGGTCTTCTTTGTATGTGCAAATTTGTTTGCGGACAACTTCTTTTTCTTCGTCAGACAGCGCGGTCATGTTCAGCTCATAACCAAAACCACCGCCCATTACCGCTACATTCCAGCGGGTATCCAGAGAAGTAACACGCCCAACCTGATGATTGGGCACGGCCGATACATGGCAGCTCATGCAGCTGGGGGGATAGACCAGAGAACAGCCGCCCTGGATATCCAGGCGCTGAATGGCGTCGCTGTCATCGCTTGTCCAGGCCTGCGGCATGTAGTACATCATGCCGGGGTCAAAACGGCCTCCGCCGCTGGCACAGCTTTCAAACAGGATATCCGGGAAGCGCGTGACAAGGGTTTCCATTACGCGATACAAGCCCAGCATATAACGGTGGGCGATTTCGCCGGCACTTTTTTCCGGAGATGCAAAAGAACCGATTTCGGTCATATTGCGGTTCATATCCCATTTGATATAGGCAATCGGTGCGCTTTCGAATACGCTTGACATGGCGTCAATCAGATAATCCTGTACATCTGTACGGGAAAGGTCGAGAATCAACTGCGTGCGGGCCAGTGTAGCGGGGCGATTTGGACGGCACAATGCCCAGTCAGGATGTGCACGGTACAGGTCGCTGTCCGGAGAAACCATTTCGGGTTCTACCCAGAGGCCGAATTTCATCCCCAGACGGTTGACATCTTCTGCCAGCTCCCGCAAAGTGCATCCCAGCTTTTTCTCGTTGGGAATCCAGTCACCCAGAGAAGAATTATCGCTGTCTCTGTGACCGAACCAGCCATCATCCAACACAAACAGCTCGATTTCCTGTTCGGCGGCAGCTTTTGCCAGATGCAGCAGCTTGTCCCGGTTAAAATCAAAATAAACGCCTTCCCAAGTGTTCAGCAGAACCGGACGGGGACGGTCACGCCAGCTGCCGCGGCAAAGGCGGTTCTGATACAGACGGTGATAGGTACGGGACATGTGTCCCAGCCCCTGCGCAGAATATACCAGTACGGCTTCAGGAGAGCAGAATTCCTCTCCGGGAAGCAGCTGCCAAGAGAAGCACCAGTCATTCAGGCCAATTGTAAAGCGCAGCTGATCCATAGCATCCACATCGGTTTCAATCAGAAAATTACCGCTGTATACCAGGCTGGCGGCGTAAACTTCACCGGCGCTTTCATTACAACCGGGGGTAACCAATGCAGCAAAGGGGTTATGCTGGTGGCCGGAAGCACCCTTGGTGCTGGAAATACACTGACAGAAATGTCCTACCGGCATGCGTTCCTCGTTGAATTCACGTGCCCATGCGCCGTGCAGATGAACCAATTCCATACGGGGATCAGGCAGGTCGAGGGCAGAACTCATAATACGATGCAGCACAACCGGAGAAGTACCCTTGTTAGAAACGCGAGTGCGTCGAATCAATGCATCGCTATTGTCGAAGATGGTATAAAACAGGTCAACCTGTAAGCCTTTTGCGTCGCACAGGGTAATACGAAGAGTTTGTGCTTCTTCTTCTTTTTCGGTGTAGACCTGGGGCAGCCCTTCCATCTGCGGTTTGCCCGGCAGAAGAGCATAATCCTGATAACGGAGATCGGCAATGTTGTCTCCATCTTCCGGCCATTCTACAGAGATAGCAGCGGGACGAAGATCTGCCATACCGCTTCCGGAATATTCCAGCGGGACATGGTCTAACAGCGTTTCACCCGGTTTTGCGGGAAACCATGGAGAGTTTTCTGCTCGGGTAAGGTTTTCAGCCTGCGCAACGGGTGCACCGTAATGCAGATGAATCAACAGACCGTCCTGAGAAACGCCCATCACATAGCTGCTGCCCGGTGTTTGCAGATGAAAGCATGTGGGGTAAAGGTCGGTGTGGAAAATCTGGATCGACATAGTCAAATCCCTCCT
>DVIY01000202.1 GCA_018710915.1 Candidatus Gallacutalibacter pullistercoris | reverse complement strand
ATTTTCATAAATTCCTGCCGTTCAGCAGGAGACCACCGGGAATCCAGAATCAAATACCCTTTGAACAGGCCATCTTTGACGTGGTGAGCGACAAAGCGGTTGCTCAGGAAACGCAGTTTCGCCTTATGGGGCGAAGTGTGCCGCTCAGACAGCAGCTTTTGCACTTTCAGCCAGTCCTCTTTTTTGATAATTGCTGTATGGTGATCTTCCTTGAAGTACATATTCAGGTCTGTATTTTTCACAGACTTGTGGGTGCGGAAATCCTTGGTATAGGTTTTCTGCATCAAGGCATCGCCACAGTATTTTTCGTTTCGGAGGATGCTGCGGACGGTACCGGCAGACCAGCTATCATTGCCCATAGGGGATTTGATTCCCTGTTCTGTCAGCGCAGCCGCAATCTCTGACGGTGTTGCTCCTTCCAAATAGCTCTCGTAGATATACTCAACAATCCTCGCCTCAGTCGGTTCAATGACCAACCGGCCAAAGTGGTCGCGGTAGAAGCCCAGAGTATTCTGTACAGAGAATTTGTAAATCCCCTCAGCCATTCGCCAGCGAATACCCGCCTTGATGGCCTCGCTTTTCTGCTGGGACTCCATTTCGGCCAGCGCAGACAGAAGGACGATCAGCAGATTGTTTTTTCCATCGCCTGTATAAGTGATATGTTCTGTCTCAAATTCCACCGAAACAGGAGGATTCAGCGCCGATAAAGTATTCAGGTTGTCCAGTATGTCTACAATATTCCGGCCAAAGCGGCTGATGCTCTTGGTAAGGATCAGATCAATTTTCCCGTCCACTGCATCGGCAATCATTTTTTGAAAACCAAGGCGCTTTTTGACGGTCGTGGCGCTGATGCCCTCGTCCTGATAGATTTCCACAAACTCCCAGTCGGGATTGCCTTCAATCCGCTGGGTAAAATGTCGGACTTGCATATCAAAGCTGCCAACCTGTTCTTCTTCCTGCGTGCTGACGCGGCAGTACGCCGCAACACGCAGCTTAGGGCGATCTTGCTGCACTTCCTGTAACTTTTTCGGGGGAATCACAATCACGCCGTTGCTGCGCTGATTCTCCGCAATCTCGTCCTGCATGAGTTTGCGCCGCTGTTCCCTGCGCTCGGCACGGCTGCTAAACTGACGGGCCGACTCTATCTTCTTCGGGTCAAGCGGCTTCGCCATATCCTGCCTCCATCGAATTTACAGCCTTTTTCCCGTACTGCATGGGTATGCCACCTCCTTTGCGCAAATTTGTCTTTTCATCTGTATCGCCTCCCTGTGCGTTTATTTATGACAACCCCTGCGGGACGAATCCCCACAGGGTAGTCACCATAAGAAAAAGGCAGCAGATTTCTCTGCTGCCCCATCAGAAACCATGAGATGCGGTTATTCACTTATTATAGGGCTTCGACTGTCTCCAAAAACTGCCCCATGCTCACCGCCCCATGTGGCAGATTTTCCTCGTCGCGGAACACCATGTAATAGCGGTATTGGTTTCCCGCTGCATTTCGCCACGCCGCGCCCATCTCAATCTTCTCACGGCTGTCATCGTTTTTCAGGTGCTCACCCTTGGTTTCGGCAAGGATGATTTTGCCGCTCTGCGTCATAATCATAATGTCCGGGTAGTGGTTGAAGTACCCGTTGATGGCAAACCCATGCCGGGCGATATTCCGGTGCCACCATAGCACATTGGGAATAGCCGTCAGCCGCTTCACCAAATCCTGCTCCAGCGCGTTCATGTCCTCCTCGGCTTCATAGAGCGATTTCCCGTAAATCGCCGTACTGCTTGTGGGGTGGATTGCCGACGGTAAGCAGTAGTGGGGTTCGCACACGATTTTGCCTCGGTCAAGCCATGTGAAGAAAGCCTCCTTGTAGTGCTGCTCCAAAAGGCTCTCAATTTTGACGCGGATTTTTGCTGCAAAGCCAAGCGGGGCTTTTTCCATGGCGGCAAGCTGCTCCCGATCCATCCCATCCACAATGAGATTGACATAGGCGCGCAAGTCGCCGCCATCCACCATGTTCAGCTTGTCCAACTGGTGAATCATCATGTCCTTGCACTGGCGCACCCGGCTCTCCGGCGGTAAACTGCTGAAATACTCCTTGAAATACCGCTGGTCGGCAGCTTCCATCTGGTAAGCCCTCGGCACACTGCGGCCAGTTTCCACATCGACTTTGACGATCTCATCGTCCGCTGCGGCAAAATCAATGTCGTATGCCTTGCCTTTCAGGGTGAAGCCGTCTGCAAGCATTTCCTTGCTCAGCAGCACCTTATCCCCATCGGTAAACAGGGACTGCGGGATCACTTGGAAAAATTGTGGGATCAGCAGGCCGTCCACGCTTTCCTGATATTGAGGGATGATGTGGAATGTGTTCACCTTGTCGCGTACCTCCCACGGCAGAGCGGCTGCAAACGGGTCGTTGTCCGCGCCCTGCACCGCCTGATTGTATGCGTCGCCCGCCTGCTGGGCCTCAGCAAGCATACTGTCCGCTTTCGGGGCGGATTCCGGCGAATTTTCGCTCTCTCTGCGCCGTTGCAGCTCTGCCCCGATGGATTTCCCGTTCAGCCCGGCAAAATCCTCCTGCGGGGCTTCCGGCTCGATTATGGGAAGCTGCTCCGGTACTGGTGCGGGCTTGGCCGGTTCTACCGGTTCGGCAAGGCGGCAATCCCTGTCGCTGAATCCGGCGCTGTTCAGTCCTCGGATGATCTGCTGCACTGTATCGTTGAAATCGTTGGAGGAAGTCAGCACATAGGACATATTCAAGGACTTTGCCCTGTGCTCGGCAGTGTAGGGCAGCCGCAGAATGCGCCCCAAAATCTGCTCCACATCCACCTGACTGGTTTTGTTGGCAAGGGAGGCCAGAATATAGGCGAACGGGCAGTCCCAGCCCTCTTTCAGCGCGTTTACGGTGATGATGTACCGCACAGGACAGTCTGGGGACAGCAAATCCACATTTTTCAGCTCGTTTACATCGGCGGTGCGGATGGCAATGTGTTCAGCGGGAATCCCGGCATCCACCAATTCCGCCCGCAGCTTTTCAAAAGTAGTCGCATCCTCCTTGCCCTTTGGCTGAGCTTGAAACAAAGCGATAGGGCGTATGTACTTTCCGCCATTTTGATATTCTGCCGCTGCGATTTCTTCCAGCCTGTCCCGCAGGTCGATTGTATCCATCAGCACTTCGGCCTGACTATCCCGGTTGTAGACAATCACCGGCAGCTTGACCATGTGCTCCGCCTTAAGCTGCACCGCGTCCACATAGGAGATGATATTGCTGCGTTTCTTGGGGGTGGCGGTCAGATCCAGCACAAAGCAGGGGTTGAAATTGGCGAGCATCTCAATGCTCAGCTCCGACCGGGCGTGATGGCTCTCGTCCACGACCACTAGCGGGTTGAGCTGGTTGATGACCTGGAACAGCGCCGTCTCGTCCGCCTTCTCGATGGGATTTTCCGGTGCGCCCAGCACCTTGGCAAAGGCGGCAAGGTTGCTGTTCTCCTGATAGGCTTTCAATCCCTCCTTGCCCCGCCCACGGAAGGAATCGTAGGACAGCACCATAATGGAGAGCTGTTCGGTGACGGAGGTAGGGTTGAAGTTCTGTCCGTTCAAAAGCTCCTGCTTGGTATAGACTTCCACCCGCCCGCCAAAATCCACATCGATTTTCTGCCGGTAGGGGTGGCGCGGGTCTTTCAGGGCTTTGACTGTCTGCGTCAGAATTGCGTCGGACGGCACCAGCCACACCACCGCTTTTGTCTTGGTGAACGGCAGCGCGTCAAACACAGGCCGGACAGCGTTGCAGGCAAGAAAGGTTTTCCCGCCGCCGGTGGGCACCTTGAAGCAGAGGTTAGGAACGCC
>DVIY01000201.1 GCA_018710915.1 Candidatus Gallacutalibacter pullistercoris | reverse complement strand
TGTATGGACGATATGTCCTTCGGGAAATTCCGGTTTTAGTCTGGTGTACGATCAATATGTTGGAAACCACTCCGGGGACAGAATGGAAACTACCGGATGGCTCAGAATTCAAATGGCCTCGAAATGAACATTGTATGGTTTTGATTGGGCGTACAGAGGATGAATATATCTGTCTTGATCCCTATGACAGCAATGGAGAGGTACACATAGAACGGAAACTGCTGGAAAGCAGGTATAGGGATATGGGAAGCCAGGCGGTGTTGCTTCTGCCAAACGACTGGACAGACCAATAGAAAAACCGGGAGATACCAGTAACAAGTATCTCCCGGTTTTTCTGTGTTTTCAATCAGCCGATATCTTCCTGTGTGAGGATAGTAACACCGTTGTTTTTTAAGATCTCAATACCGCGTTCAATTTCATCAGTACGGATGATAATGGAAGCTTTGCCGCTGTCTTTGCTGACGAAAGCATACATATATTCCACGCTGATGTGGTTGTCTGCCAGAATCCGCATGGCCTTGGCAAACTCGCCGGGCCGGTCACTGAGGCCCATCATGATCACACTGGTGATGGAAACCGTCATACCAGCTTCTTTTAAAACATCTTCGGCAGTTTGAGGCTTGTCCACGATCAGGCGCAGGATGCCAAAATCACGGGTATCTGCGATGGTCAATGCCCGGATATCGACGCCCGCTTTTGCAATGGCCTCTGTAATTTCGGCCAGGCGGCCCGATTTGTTTTCTACAAAGACTGAAAGCTGTTGTACCTGCATGGTGATCCTTCCTTTCACGATCCCGAATCTTTTCCCGGTATCTGTTTCTATATTTATTATACAGGGATACCGGCTGGGATGCAAGAAAAACTACGGAGATTGAATGAAAGTTCAGGAAGCTTCTGCTCGCGGTACAGCCCCGCTGCGGCTTTCCAGAACAAGTGCAACAACCGTGATGTCATCGTCGTGTTGGTCAGAGCGGGAGATCCGTGCCTTTTCCACCATCCGTTTGGCCAGCATACCGGGATCCCCACCAGGCCATTCTTCCATCATTTCATATACCCAGCCACATTCACAGGCGGTGACGCCGTCAGAGACCAGTACCAGCAAATCACCGGGTTCCAGTTCTACTTCTGCCTTGGCAAATTCTGCCTCCCCTAGAATTCCAACGGGGAAGGAAGGTGCTTCGACTTCTTGTACATGCCCATTATGACGGACAAAGCTGACTGGCGCACCTGCCTTATAAAAAGAGGCAGTGGCGGTATATAAGTCTACACAGACAACATCCAGCGTGGCAAGCGATTCGTCACCAGATTTGGCAAGAAGAGCAGCATTGACCAATTGCACAGCGCAAGTGTAGCTGATTCCGGACTTTAACAGGCTTTCCAGAATTCCAGAGGCCATGGCACCATCTACAGCAGCCCGCCCACCAGTCCCCATCCCATCGCTGATGATGGCGATTTGATGTCCAAAATCGTCTGTAAAGGCGGAATAACTGTCACCGCAAAGGGAACCACCGCCGCAGATATGCTGTGCTGCTCCACAATGCATCTTATAAGCGGGCCGTTCACACATGGTAATCTGGCACTTGTCAGCAGTTATGGTAATGGCTGGCGGGGTAAGATCGCGCCCACACGCCCGCGAAATTTCACGGGTAAGCACCCCTTTGTTGAGATGCGGACGGTCACCACGGGCGGTCTCCGCTTCAATATTCATGCGGTCAAAACGGTCAATACGGCAGCAGACTTCCAAAGGCAGAATCCCGGCCTGCCGCAGGACTTCGCTGGTGCGTTGAGCAGCGTCATAATCGAATCGGTCAAATTCTTCCGTTTCTGCCGCAAAATCTTTTAAAAGGCGTGCGGCAATTCCAAATTGGCTGACGGCAACCTCGCGCACCTGCCTGGCCCGCAGTTCAGCTGCATCCCGCGCCAGAAATTCCTGATACGCGCTGTTGATATTTTTAATCAAATCAGGCAAACGTGCACAACGTTCCTGCAAGCGGGAAGATGCCTCATGGCGGTCCAATTCCCCATTCCGCCGTAAAGACTCGGTCATGCTTTCAAGTGCTTCAATGGTTTCCCGATATTCCTTTTCCCAGCAGTAGGGGCGTAAGCCGCAGCCCTGGCAGGTTTTAGAGGCTGCTTTGGCATATACACCGTCAATATCGGGGGTAAACATGGCGGCAAGTTTTTGAGAGATGCTGTCTACAGAACGGGAGACGCCCAAAAGGGCCTGAGAAGCTCTTTCCAGACGCATAACAATGCTTTTCCGAAGCCCACTGCTGCGAAGTGTTTCGCCGGGGGAAGAGAAAAGTGCAGCCAAACGTCCGCCAGCAGGCAGGGCGACAAAAAATACCGAAGCCGCAGCAGTTTCATACAGTCCGGTAAGGGACTGGCTGCTGCCTGCCTGAAGACTTGCTGCCGCATTGGAAATGACAAATGCGGCAGCAGAAGCCAGTTTGCCGAATGGGGAGAAAATGCCCGCCATTAATCCGCCCAGCGCATAGGAGCCGGAGAGCGGGGAAAGCCCCACAGAAGAAAGCCCCAGCATCGCGCCGGCAGCAATTCCCGCCACTGCGCCGGCCGAAATTCCGCCGTATCTTCCGGCATACAGAACAAACAAAGCAGCGGCAATTCGGCCGATGGAAACCCCGAGAATAGTCACTTCAGAAAATGATAATGCCAGTACACATAGAAAAATCGTTACCCCGGCCAGATCGGGCTCTGTCAGGCTGCGAAGGCCGCCTTCTCCGGGAAGATTCCATACGCGCTGAAAAAACCAGCATCCGCCTGCCGCCAAAAGTGCCTCCGCGGCGTATAAAGCCGCAGTATGCGGCATAGAGCCGTTAATCGCCACCATAGCGGCGCCGGTCGCCAAGGTTGGCCCCAATGCCGCCAAAGGCCCGGTAAACTGGCTGCGGCTGATACGATGCAGATCATGTAATGTCCAGCGGATAGCTGCCGCAGCCAGGACACAGGTCAGATAGCGGACGGGAACGAGAATGGGAGAAGGAAGCAAGTATCCCATCATCGCCCCGGCTGCTGCCGCCCACATATAGTGATAAGGGGCTGATGCAGCAACTGCAATCCCAAATGGGGCATATTTTCCAAACGCAAACGCGCGGGAAAATAACAGCCCGGTCAGGAAACAGCTGATGATGCCAACCAGCTCCAATATCACCGGTGATTCTTTCCAGCGAAATACCCTTCGCCGTATTGCTGCCAATGCACTCACAAAACAACACCACACCTTCCGATTCTTTTATTTTCCATATCTGGCATCCGGTTCCGGCATTTCCTGCCGTGATGAACCATAGCTGTGTATAGTATTGTACTATTAAAAGGCGCTGTTATTTTGTCAAAAACAGCAGCGGCATCAAGGGTTTTGTCCGATGAAATCCCCGTTTTTCCGCTGAAAAAGCATCCGGTGTGGAAAATATTTTGCATTCCCTGTGTTTTTCCGTCGCTTTACAGAGTGGGAAAATTCGCAAAAATCCCCCGGAGAAACAGAGGTCTCTCCGGGGGAAAGGGGATTCAGTCGGGAAATATGAATTTATAACAGGTTCAGTTCGCGATAGCTGTTTTCCAGTGTCTCGCAGGAACGATTGAATTTTTCTGTTTCCTCAGGGGAAAGGTTGAGCGGGAGCACACGGCGCACACCGTTGCGGCCTACAATACAGGGAACACCGGCAAATACGCCATGCTGTCCGTATTCACCGCGGAGCATGGTAGAGACGGTAAGCACGCTGCTTTCGTTACCGAAAATTGCCTTGGTGATGCGCACCATCGCCATGCCGATACCGTAATAGGTGGCGCGCTTGGCCTTGATAATCTGCTGGGCAGCCGTGCGGACTTCCTCGCTGATTTTGTCCAGGTCCTCCTGGCAGCAGCCATTCCCAGAAGCCTCGCAGATTTCCAGAATGGGACGGGTGGCCAGCATAGCCTGAGACCACGGCACAAATTCGCTGTCCCCGTGTTCGCCGATGACATAGGCATGCATGTTACGGGGGTCAACAGAGAAGTATTCTCCCAGCAAATAACGCAGACGGGCGGTGTCCAGCGCAGTACCGGTACCGATGACCCGGCGGGGATTAAAACCGGACAGGGCGCAGGTGATGCGGGTCATGATGTCCACCGGGTTGGTGGCAACCAGGAAGATGCCGTTAAAGCCGGATTCCGTCACCGGGCCGATAATGGAGCGGAATACTTCGGTGTTACGGTTCAGCAAATCCAGCCGGGACTCGCCGGGCTTCTGGGCCACGCCGGCACAGATGACCACGATATCGGCGTTGGCGCAGTCGGAATAGTCTCCGGCGCGGATTTTCATATGGGAAGCGGAGAAAGCCAGACCATGATTCAGGTCCATGGCTTCGCCCCGGGCCCGTTCTTTGTCCAGGTCGATGAGCACCAGCTCATCACAGGCATTCTGGTTCAAAAGGGCGTAGGCATAGCTCATGCCCACCATGCCGGTGCCGATCAAAACGACTTTGCGGTTGTCAGTTGCGGTAATCATGTTACATTTTCCTTTCTTACCGACTAGTAAAGGCCGGGGAATTTTTTATAATATACCAACAGATCAATTAAAAATAACAATACACCCAAAGCAATTGCGATAGATGCCAGAATTTTCACCCATTTTGGAAGGGATTCCTCCTCATGGCGGGGAACTAGAAGTCCCGTTGCAAAAACCATCAGAATATTGGTGGTGAAAAAGGGATTGATTGCCCCATGGCCGATTTTAACAGCCAATACCACCATCAGGATGTTAGCGCAGAAACAGCTAAGGGAAGGCAGGAGACGCAAGCAGTAGCGGGTAAGTTTTTGGCGGGTGTCTTTTGTCAGATGTTTCACAGGAATCCCTCCTTCTATTTTGCCTTCAGTGTAGCATTGAAAAGAAAGAGAGTGGATTCTTTTTCGGAAATATCAAAGGTAAAATTCTGGTAAAGAATTATTGATTCAGGGAAACATACTCTTCGGCAAACTGGGAAGCCACCGCTCCGTCCGACGCGGCGGTGATGATCTGCCGCAGGGGCTTGTTCCGCACATCGCCGATGGCGAACACGCCGGGAAGGTTGGTGCGGGTGGTTTCGTCGGCGTCCACATAGCCGCTTTCCGTCAGGTTCACCTGGCCGGCAAACAGTTGGGAGTTGGGCACGTTGCCCACTGCCACAAACAGACCGTCACAGGATACAGTCTGCTCCGCTCCGGTCTTTTTATTCCGAACGGTAACGCCGGTGAGGGTTTCTTCGTGGTGCAGCGCCGTGAGCTCCGAATCCCACATAAACTCGATGTTTTCCCGGCTCTTGAGAGGTTCCAGATAGACCCGGCTGGCTCTGAGTGTATCACGCCGGTGGACTAAATAGACTTTTTTGCAGATTTTGGAAAGATACAAAGCATCTGCCGCCGCAGTGTTGCCGCCGCCTACAATCACGACGGTTTTGTCTTTATAGAACATTCCGTCGCAGGTAGCACAATAGGAAACCCCTTTTCCACGCAGTTCCTGTTCCCCAGCAAGCCCCAGTTCCCGGGGAGAAGCGCCAGTGGAAAGGATGACCGTCTTGGCCAGAAATTCCTCGCTGTCGGTGACAATACGTTTCGGGGAAGAAGTCAGCTCCAGCTTTACCGCTTCGCCATAATGGGTCTCTGCACCGAATCGCTGGGCGCTTTCCTGCATTTTCATGGCCAGTTCAAAGCCGTTGACTCCTTCGGGAAAACCGGGGTAATTGTCCACCTGGTCGGTGGTGGCCATCTGTCCGCCGGGAGAGAGTTTTTCAATCACCACAGTGGAGAGGCCGGCACGGGCATTATATAATGCAGCCGTATAACCTCCGGGGCCGCCGCCGATAATAACACTATCATAAAGTTTTGCATCCATAAGGGTTCCTCCTCCTTAACAAAAAACACCAGGCCGGGCGTACCGGCCCGGTGTCGGGTCATTACAGGGAAATGTGAGAGGTGAGCCACTTTTCCACAGCGGCCTTGGGCTTGGCGCCCAGAGAGGTATCAATTACCTTGCCATCTTTGATGAGTACCAGCATGGGGATGCTCATCACACCGAACTGGCTGGCCAGTGCATTTTCCTCGTCTACGTTGACTTTTGCGACTTTCAGGGAACCGGGGTTCTCGTCGGCGATCTGGTCAATGACGGGAGAAAGCATACGGCAGGGGCCGCACCAGGGAGCCCAGAAATCTACCAGTACGGGCAGTTTGGAATCGAGCACTTCAGATTTAAATGTATTTTGAGTGATGGGGGTAGCAGACATGTTCAAAACTCCTTTCAATGCGATCGTAATATGACTGAAATCAATAATTGACGGTTTTGTTTTGGAAGCGTTTTCGCTTTCCGTGTCTATAGGATACCCCATTTTGAGGATGATTTCCGTGACTGTGTCACAAACCCATTATTTTTTTTGAAACAACATTTCGCCAATTTTTTCAGCACATTCTGTTGGAGAAAGTAAACTGGTGTCCAGTGTCAAATCGTATGTCTTTCCTTTATGAACCGCTTCCTGCCAGCGCAGAACAGCGGGAAGTACCATACCGTTTTGATCGCGGGCGGGATATCCGGTTACCTCGCGGCGGTGCAGAATTTCATCCAGCGGACAAAATACCCCAACTGTATAAACAGGAAGCCCCTCAAGCAGTGATAAACAATGCGAAAAAATCTCCATTGGTTCGGCATACCATTCGTGATGTCCCACATCTACCAAAACATGAAAACCACGTCGGCTGAAAGCGGCAATACTTTCATACATCGAAAGATACAGAGAGAAAACAACAGGCTCCAACCGAGGACATTCCCCACCGGGACGCAGGCCAATTCCCGGCTTTACAGAATCGGGAATCATGGCAGCCATCTGGTCTACACCAAAGTTCAGCCATATGCCGTCCAATGTTCTTTGCACCTCGCGGCAGATACTGCTTTTCCCCGAGCGTGGTGCACCGTTGAGCAGGACAATATTTCCAAATTCGGAAGAAGATTTCATAAAAGCCCTCCGTTTTGTATCTGCGTTCAAACGTGGCGAAGGCTTCCAGCAGCCAGCGCGCGAAGTGCTTTTTCGTCCAGAATGGTGATGGTTCCGCGGGAAAGGGATACCAGTTTTTCTGTCTGAAAATATTTCAGCATCCGGGAGATCACTTCCCGTGCAGAGCTGAGCTGACGGGCCAGCTGGTCGTGTGTAGTGTGAAGGGTCTTAGAGTTTGCAATTGCACATTCTTCCAACAGCAATGCAGCAAGCCGGGAATCCATCCCTTTGCTGAGAATTTGATCCATCAGCCACATCATTTCGCTCAAACGGGCGGCCATCATTTCGCTGGTGAACCTCGCTACCGGCAGAGAGGTATCCATCAACCGGCGATAAATTGCGGAAGGGATTACCAGCACCTGTGTAGGTTCCCAAGCTTCTACCGTGACTGGGAAAGGAATCGAACTGACTGCACAATATCCCGAGAACATGCAAATCTCCCCGGGCAGCAGCCGAAACAGCGTCAGTTCCCGGCCTTCTTCGGTGACTGTGTACGCGCGCATCTGACCATCCGTCAGCAGCAGCAGGCCGGTGCAGTCCTGTGTTCCATCGTGGAGAATGGCCCCTTTTTTATAGGTGCGTGGGGTGGCGGATTCTTCCAGAAGCTTTTGTTCCTGCGGGGGCAATTGTTCCCAAAAAGGGAAAAAATCAGATAACTCCACGGGGATTCCTTCTTTCTTGTTTGAGAATTCATTTATCCCTATTATAGCAGTTTTTTATTTTTGAAAAAAGATAAATTTATAGCAGCGCGTCTCTTATGCAAAAAAGATTGCAGACAGGGCAGAAAGTGCGATCAGCCCGGCGCAGACCAATGCGACAATGCGCACCAGAAGTGTGCGGGAACTGGTATGAGAGGCAGAGTTTTTATATTTCTTCAATGGAAGTCCCTCCTTTTGCAGAATGGCAATACTATATCATATCTTTATGGACAAAATAAGAAGAATCTGAACTTTTCTTTGAGATTCCTTTACCCAGATACCGGTTGACAAGAATTCCCCTTTTCTTTACAATAAAGGGCATCATTCATCAAAAACCAACGCATAAAAATCAACAGGAAAGCGGGGGCGGAAAATGGCAAGAGCACCCAAAAAACAAGATACAGCTTATGCAGGGCGAAACCGGGACATGCTGTCCGAAGAAGATTATGATTGCTATCATTATGTTAACCGCGATATTTACAGCAGAAATCCGCCGGGCCGGAAAAAACGCGGCCCGATTCGGCGTTTTTTCCGTTTCCTGTTCATCCTGTGTCTTTTGGCGGTATTGGCAGTAGGCGGGTACAGTGCATGGCTGTATTTTCAGTTAGAGCAGCAGCCGGCAAATACTTCATCTTATGTAGAACAGCCAGAAAATGCGCCCAATTGGGAAATTGCTTCCAGAAAAGATGTTTTTAACCTGCTTTTGATTGGTGCAGACCGAAACCGGGATGATTCCAACGGGCGTTCAGACACGATGATGCTGGTTTCCATTGACCGTACCAATCGCAAACTGCGGCTGGTGTCATTTTTGAGGGATATGTACCTGGATATCCCGACAGTGGGATACGAAAGGCTGAACGCGGCTTTTGCTTATGGCGGGGCAGCCCTTACCATGCAGACCATTGAGAATTACTTCCGTGTGGAAATTGACAAATACATGCAGACAGATTTTGAAAACTTCGAAAAAATCATTGAGCAGATGGGCGGTGTAGATGTAGAGCTCTCACAGGAAGAAGCGGACTTCATGAATACAGAAAAGGGATGGGAGCTGCAAGCCGGTGTACAGCATCTGAATGCGGAAGAAGCATTATTTTTTTCGAGAATCCGCAATCTGGACAGTGACTTTGGGCGTACCGGTCGGCAGCGACAGATGGTGCTGTGCATGATAGACACCTTTATGCAGCTTCCAGTTTCTCAAAAGCTGACGACGCTGTCGGGCTATCTTCCCTATGTGACGACAAACCTTTCTTATACAGACCTTCTTTCGCTGGGACTTCTGGCCGTACAGTACTCAGAGTATGAAGTGGAAACCATGTATATCCCAGATGCAGGCACGTATGAGCCGATAGAGGTGGAGCTCAATGGTGTGAGCGGGAATCAGGTGCTTCAGCCGGATATAGAAGAAAATGCCCGTCGGCTGCGAGTGTTCCTGTATGGGGAAGAAATGGCTGAATAACAGCTGCATAATAAAACCAGCGCTTTTTCCGGAGAAAATCCGCAGAAAAGCGCTGGTTTGTTTTTGACTATGTTATTTTACGGAGCATTGTCCACTGTCCAGCAGCAGTTTGAGAAACAAACCGCCCTGCACGGTGCGATGCTGGAATTGCATCTGGCGGGCGTCGGTCGTCTGGTACCAGTCAGTCATCGGCACACGGGAGGAAGATTCATGATAAGCCTTCCACAGCGGTGCAATGAAGGATTCAAATTCTTCTTTTGACGGCGCGAAACAGGCAGTCCACACCAGCCAGTCAGATTTGGTGTATGTTTCGCGGTTATCCAACGGCAGGCCATATGGCTGGAAGTGGCGGCGATAGCTGGCGAATTCTGAATCGAGAGATTCTTTGGGGAAGAGCCCGGTTTCGAACAGCTTGTCCCAGATGACGTTGTATTTCATGCTGAAGGTATCGGGGCGGTCAAAGGCAAGACGGTAGCTTCCGTCTCCGTTGGCCGCATTTTTCAGCCATAAATGTGTCATTTCAACTGCTGCCTGATGGAAAGCGGTTCCGTCCTCTCCAAGCAGTTTTTTGATCAGGGACATGCCTTCCAGCGCCATGATGGATTTCAGGGACAGGTTGCAGTTATGAGCCAGATGGCCGGCAAAATCGTCTGTGCACAGCTGGTTTTCAGGGTCTACGCCGTGTTTCATCAGGTAGGAAGCCCATTTTTCCAGCAGCTCCATATTTTCCTGTGCAAAGGAAGCGTCGTGCTCTACTACCGAAACAGCAGCCGCCATGAGGAGCATGTTTCCGCACTCTTCCACAGGCATCTGGTCTTTCGGGTCGGTACCGCCAGAATAGACCTGGCCGTTCAGGATGGGATAGGTGCCTGCATCGTGCGGGGCGAAATCAAACGGCCATGCAGGTGAAGCGGCATAACGGAAAATCGGGCGCATCATCCCCTTAATCAGTTCGGGGTTATAGTAAAGATACATGGGAATTGAAGGATAGCTGACGTCAGCAGTAGCAGCACAGCCATTGGAGAAGCACTCTTTGGAGATGTAAAGAAGCTTTCCGTCCGTATCGAGAACCAGTTTGTGTGCAGCCATTACCTGACGATATGCCAGCGACAGCAGTTCAGCGTATTTTTCGCCGCCGCAGGCTTCCGCCTCACGATACAGGCGGCTGCTGAATTCTTCTGCCTGCTTCCGGCACTCCGGATAATCTGCAAAAGCTTCCGTCAGGGCCTGCTCAATGGTCTTTCCATTGCGGTTCCACCAGGAACGGAGATTCTGGCCAAAATAAGTAATACTTTCAATATCATCATACGCAAAGGCAAACAGAGCGGGCTTGGCAAGGTCAGCGGAAGCCCGAAGAAATTTCATTCCGTCTTTCTGGAATTCGTCTGTGCTGCCGCCGCAAACTGCCAGGTAAAACCGGCCCCAGTCAATACGGATGTCATCGCCTTTTCTGGCAAGAACCGCCTGTTCCTTTCCGCCGATCCCAGCGCAGGAGATGTCCGTTCCCAGCGCAAAATGAGTGGTTTCCGTTTCCATCTGCCCGCGGCAGTCGAGACAGAATTCTTCAGAAGCAGAGATGGAAGCCTGCACATGATGCGGCTGTGTATCTTCGCTTTCCGCGTACAATTCCAGATAGGATACCGGGCGGGTGAGATGTTCATAGTCATCCGGGAAAAGGGGCGTCATAAAAGATGCCGTCAAGATGATGCCGCCTGCACGAAAACGGTAAACGGTTTCCAGCGCTGTGACATCCAGAGAAACCTGTTCCATGGCGGGGATGGAACTATCTGCACCGATAAAACGATAAGGTGTTCCGTCAATTTCTGCGATGCCAATCAGAGTGTTCGGTTTTTCAGTCCAGTGACAGGTTTCGGTATCGGTCAGACGGTCGGCCAGGGACCAGACACTGAAATAGGGGTCAACGGTGATCAGCGGGACTGCGGGCGGACGTAATTTCATAATACAACCCTCTTTACTATGGTTCTTTCCAAAAGCATCTGGCCTTTGGTGGATACGTATAGTATACTATTGAATATAGCGGGATTACATGGAGGTTACTCGAAAAAAGGTGAGGATTATCAGTGAGAGAGGAAATTCGATATTTTGTAGCGCCAGGCGGTGACGAGCCGTTTACCATTGAGATGTGCGGCACTTCCTATTGTGACGGAAGTTATCAGATTCATCGCAAGTGTGCCGAAGTGATGGTAGTGGAATATGTGGAACAGGGGACTGGGATGATACAGGCAGGGAAACAGCCTGCACAGGCCGCTTCTGCCGGAGATGTATATTTGCTGCCCCGCGGAGAAGAGCACCGCTATTTTTCGAATGCAGAAAATCCGTGGATAAAGCATTTTTTCAATATCCGCGGGGAAATTGCAGAACAGCTGGTCTATGCCTACCGGCTTTCAGGCAGAAATGTGTTTCGCTGTCCGCAGGCGCAGCCGCTGTTTCTGGAATTTAACCGAATTGCCTTTGGAGAAGGGGAACGGGAGGAGATTTTCTCCCGGTGTGCGCTGCTTTTTCATGAGATTGTCAGCTTGCTGCGCCGCAGTGCCAAAGATGGAGACGGCATACCGGCAGAAGCCAGAATCGTCAAAGAATATCTGGACCGCAGCCTTTTCAAAATTATCACCATTCAGGAACTGGCGGGTTTGATTGGACGTTCCCCGGATTATACTATCAAGCTGTTCCGACAGTATTACCACAAAACGCCGTATGCTTATTTTCTGCATCAGAAAATGGAGGCAGCCTGTGCGATGCTGCATAATACCACGCTGACAGTACAGGAAATTGCATTTCGGTTGGGGTATGAAGACCCGCATTATTTTTCGAATCTGTTCAAACAATATCAGGGAAGTTCCCCTAAAAATTTTCGCGAGCGCCACTGAGCAATAAAAATAGCAGGAGCTGAAAAGCCCCTGCTATCTTTCCAAATCAAGGAGGTTTTGCTTCATGTTTTGCCGTGACTGCCGCTGGTTTTTCCGAGATGACCGAATCAGTGAATATCGCAGGGATTCCTATTGCTTCTGCCGCAGAAAGGGTGCCTTTTTCAGCCGCAATTACCGTATTGGGGAAGGAACCCGGATTGCAGTAAATCAAAAAGCCTGTCCGGATTTTGAACCAGTTGTCAAAAAAGATTAAAACTGTTCAATACGGCGCTGGCGGCGCAGTTCCTGACGGCGTTCCGCAGCCTCCCAGGCGATTTTATCCTCTTCGGTTTCAAGAATCAATGGAGGAACAGGGGAGGGCTGTTCATTTTCATCCAGAGCTACCAGCACCAGATAAGCAGTATTGATCTGTTCCCGCAGGCCGGTGATATCTTCAATGTAGGTATCCACCCGAACTTCCATCGAGGTGCGTCCTACATGGGTGAGACGTCCGCGCATCACAACAATATCATTGACGTGGGCGGCTTTTCGAAATCGCAAATTGTCAATGCAGGCGGTAGTGACATTTTTTCCAGCATGGCGGCGTGCTACCACACCAGCCAGAATATCAATCCAGGCAGCCAGCTGCCCGCCAAACAGGCGATCGTACCCGTTTAAATGTTCTGCCAAAACCAGCTGGATGGTTTCAGCAGCGGAATCTTCGATTTTTTTCGGCTGTAAATTTTCCACGGTTTTTCTTCCTCTCCTGATTTTGAATTTTTTTACATATCTGCCATATCAATTTGACATCGCTGCAGTATAATATTTTTTAAGAACCGTTCTATAAATCAGATATGCCCAGTATACCGCAAAATATATTACAATACAACTTTTTTACCTTTCAAAAATAAACGATAGCAGAGCAGGAAACAAAAATATGACGTATTAAACAAATAAAATTGCAATTTTTTTCTTTATATTCCAATCTTTAGCGTATGACAATAAAAAATATGGAATTTTAGGAAGGTTTTCTTGCAGTTGCGGCAAAACAGTGCTATACTATAAAAACATAGCCTCTATTCTTACAATAAAAGGCTGTGCTTGCCGGGAAGGTTGTGCTGTTATTTTTTGTTTGGCAGAACCTCTCGCAAAGGGGGAAAAGCATGAAAAAAATTATCATCATCTGCGGCCATTATGGCTGTGGTAAAACCAATCTTTCCCTGAATCTGGCCATAGAAGCCGCCAAAGACGGGCAGCAGGTCGTACTGGTGGATTTGGATGTGGTGAATCCGTATTTCCGTTCTTCAGAATATGGAGAGCTCCTTTCAGAGTATCATGTGCGTTTGATTGCACCGGTCTATGCCAATTCTACATTGGATATCCCGTCTCTGTCTCCAGCAATTCACAGTGTTTTAAGCGATGAGTCAGATGGGCTGGTTATTATCGACGCGGGCGGTGATGATGTGGGTGCAACCGCATTGGGACAGTTTGCCCGTGAGATCAGCCAAGGCCCCTATGAGATGTATTATGTGGTGAATCACTACCGCCCTCTCTCCATTGAAGCAGAAGATACTGTAGGGCTTTTGCGGGAGATTGAATTTGCCTCACGATTAAAGGCAACCGGCGTGGTGAATAATTCCCATCTTAAACAAGAGACACGGGCTGAATCGATTCTGGAAGCGGTTCCATATGGCAAAGAAGCAGCCCAAAAGCTGGGGCTTCCGCTGTGTTTTACCACAGTCCCGGATTTTCTGGAAAATGAATTACAGGGAAAAGTGGAAAACCTGCATCCTGTAAAAGTGTATGTACGTTCTCCATGGGAGTAACAAAAATTCAGATCCGATAGATATACAGGCCGGAAATTCCGGCCAATCGCTTCCTGCTTTCAGAAATAGAGAAGGAAGGAGGCAGCGCAAAAAGGAAGGAGGTGCTGTTTTATGGCACGGATTATTGTAAATGAGGAGACCTGCAAAGGCTGCGGACTCTGCGCCAATGCCTGTCCCAAAAAGATTATTGGATTTGTCAAGGAAAAGACCAATAATAAGGGTTATCACCCGGCCCGGTTGATGAAACCGGAAGAATGTGTGGGCTGCTGCGCCTGCGCAATGATGTGTCCCGATATGGCGATCACCGTAGAACGGTAATGTAAAAAAGCACCCTGTTTGAAACAGAGTAACGAAAGGAATGACAAACATGCCGGAAAAGGTATTGATGAAGGGCAACGAGGCTTTGGCAGAAGCTGCAATTCAGGCCGGTTGCCGCTTCTTCTTCGGCTATCCCATTACGCCCCAGACGGAATTGGCGGCGTATATGTCTAAAAGAATGCCCAAGGTAGATGGCACTTATTTGCAGGCAGAATCTGAAGTAGCTGCTATCAATATGGTGCTTGGCGCTTCGGCTGCCGGTGCACGGGTGATGACCTCCTCATCTTCTCCCGGAGTCAGCCTCAAATCAGAGGGTATTTCCTACATTGCAGGCAGCGATTTGCCTGCCGTGATTATCAATGTGCAGCGCGGCGGCCCTGGCTTGGGCGGCATTCAGCCTGCACAGTCCGACTATTGGCAGGCCACCAAGGGCGGCGGCCATGGCGATTATCATATGATGGTATTCGCTCCTTCTACCGTGCAGGAAATGGTAGACCTGGTTTCTGATGCTTTCGATTTGGGAGACAAGTACCGCATGCCTGCTATGATCTTGGCAGACGGTATGCTGGGCCAGATGATGGAACCGGTGGCACTGCCGGAATCCAAAGGCAAGGCATTGCCCGAAAAAGAGTGGGCCGCCAACGGACATCAGAATAAAAGAGAGCATCATATTATCAATTCTCTGTATCTCCAGCCCCAGAAGCTGGAAGAAAAAATCCGTGAACGTTATGAGCGGTATCATGTAATTGAAGAAAAAGAGCAGCGTGCAGAGTGCTATCGCACAGAAGATGCCGACCTGGTTCTGGTAGCCTATGGCGCGTCTTCCCGTATTGCGCGCAGTGCTGTGAATAAAGCCCGTGAAATGGGCCTGAAAGTCGGTTTGATCCGCCCCATCACTCTGTGGCCCTTCCCGACAAAGGCTATCGCAAAAGCAGCCAAAACTGCAAAAGCATTTTTGGCAGTGGAAATGAGCATGGGTCAGATGGTGGACGATGTGAAACTGGCTGTACAGTGCTCTGTGCCGGTACACTTCTATGGCCGTACCGGCGGTATTATCCCTACTCCCGGCGAGGTGCTGGAGCAGATCGAGAAAATTTTGGGAGGTGACCGGTAATGGGTATCGTATTTGAAAAGCCCAAGGCCATCACGGATGTTCCCATGCATTACTGTCCGGGATGTACCCACGGCATTATCCATCGCCTGGTAGCAGAGGCAATTGATGAACTGGGCGTCGAGGGCCGTGCAGTTGGCGTGGCTTCTGTTGGATGTTCCGTAATGAGTTATGATTATTTTGGCTGCGACATGGTACAGGCGCCGCATGGCCGTGCCCCGGCAGTTGCAACCGGCCTGAAGCGTGCAATTCCTGAAAATGTGGTCTTTACTTATCAGGGCGACGGCGACCTGGCTGCTATCGGTACAGCAGAAACCGTTCATGCCGCTACCCGTGGTGAAAATATCACCGTTATCTTTGTGAACAACGCCATTTATGGCATGACCGGCGGTCAGATGGCTCCGACTTCCCTTCCGGGACAGGTGACCCAGACTACCCCTTATGGCCGTGATGTCAAAACAGCCGGCTATCCTATCCGCGTTTGTGAAATGCTGGCAACACTGGACGGCGTGGCACTGGCACAGCGCGTAACGGTTGACAGTGTGCGACATATTGCCGAAGCAAAGAAAGCAATCAAAAAAGCGTTCCAGAACCAGCTCGAGGGAAGAGGGTATTCCATCGTAGAAGTGCTTTCTACCTGCCCCACTAACTGGGGACTGTCTCCCGTAGAAGCGCTGGACTGGCTGCGCAGCAACATGATGCCCTACTATCCTCTGGGCGTCTATAAAGATGTAACAAAGGAGGAGGTATGAGCATGGAAAAAGACCTGAATATCGTCCTCGCCGGTTTTGGCGGACAGGGAATCCTGTTTGCAGGAAAAGTGCTGGCTTATGCGGGCTTGCAGGAAGGCCATGAAATTTCCTGGCTCCCTTCTTATGGCCCTGAGATGCGCGGCGGTACCGCCAATTGCAGCATCTGTATTTCCAAAGAGCCGATTGGTTCTCCGCTGGTAGTAACACCCAATGTGCTGGTGGCGATGAACCTTCCTTCTCTGGATAAATTTATTGATGCAGTCGAGCCGGGCGGTCTGGTGCTGATTGACAGCAGCCTGATTGATAAGAAAGTCACCCGTACCGATGTGACGGTTTGCTATCTTCCCGCAACCCGTATGGCAGAAGACAATGGATTCAAAGGCTTGGCAAACATCATTTTGATGGGACGCCTGTATGCAGAAATCCCCTTCTGCTCAGAAGAAAATCTGGATGCCGGCCTGCAAAAATGTATCCCGGCCCGTAAAGCTGCCATGCTGGATATGAACCGGCAGGCGTTTGCTCTGGGAAAGGCCAGTAAAGAATAATTTTACATCATAAAAAGAAAATCCGCAGTGCTCCCGGTTTGGGAGGCTGCGGATTTTTTGCAGTAAAATAATTTTTTGAATCGAAACAGAGGGGATTAGTAGACCACAATGTCCTTCATCAGCACTTCGTCACGGGCGGCGGTGATATGGAGGGTAAGCTGCCGAATCTCAGGGGTGCGGTCATTGATGAGGGGATTCTGCAATGCGAAAGGATCCTGCATCTGGCAGATCTTTTTGTGTCCGATACAGGTGCCCTGTGCCAAAGCATATTGAGCACCGCTGGCAAAGTCTGCGGTAATGCGGAAAGCTTCCACGCGCTGGCCTTCTGCGATGTCTTCTGCCAGCACCACATACTTCAGCTCGGTTGCTTTAATCGGCTGATCGAAAGTAATCGTATATTTAGGCTGTGTTGCAGGGCAGCCAGGTACTTTTTCCACTTTTGCTGCTTTTGGAGTGGAAAACTCTTTGCGAAGCAGCTCCCCGAATTCTTCCAGACGGCGGATATCGCGCTCGTCAATCAGGCCTTCACGGTTCGGAGGAAGGTTCAGGTGGAAGCAGGCGTTGGCGCCAACAGAAGTCAGGTATGTTTTGAAAAGGCGCTCCAAAGAATGAGGCTCTTCATTTTCATGCCAGAACCAGCCGGGACGGATGGACATGTTGATCTCGGCGGGAACAAAAGCCAGACCCTTGCTGTACAGGATGTTGCTCATGGTGCCGATTTCCTGGTCGGTGTTGTACATATAAGAAAGATTGCCTTCTTCAGCGAGCGGGCCGGGGCCAGTTACCGGCTCGGCAAAATGGCACAGCTCGGTGGGGACAACCGCCCATTCAGAGTGACGTGCCACGCCAGCCTCATTGCCGCACCAGCGGATATCGGGGCCAAAATCGTTGAAGATAACTGCTTTGGGCTGAAGCTTGTGAATCAGGTCGAAATAGCGCTGGAAATCATAAATCTGCTTTTTGCCATCGGGGCCTTCGCCGCAGGCGTTATCAAACCAGACATAGAAGATCTCTCCATAATTGGTGAGCAGCTCAGTGAGCTGATTGCAGAAATAATCATTATATTCCGGGGTGCCGTAATAGCTGGAGTTGCGATCCCAGGGAGAAAGATAGAAGCCGAATTTAATTCCCCCGCGGCGGCAGGCTTCAGAAGCCTCTTTGACGATATCTTTTTGACACGGGCTGTTTTTTACACTATGCTCGGTATACTTTGACGGCCAAAGGCAGAAACCGTCGTGATGCTTTGCAGTAAGTACCATGCCCTTCATACCGGCAGATTTGATAGCGCGGACCCACTGGTCACAGTCCAGCTTGGTGGGATTAAAAATAGATTCCGGTTCATTTCCGTTTCCCCATTCCAGATCGGTATACGTGTTGGGGCTGAAATGAATGAATGCATACGATTCCATTTCGAACCAGTCCAATTGTTTTTGAGAAGGCTTTACATGTGCCGCCTCACGCAGAAAAGAAATCATGTTGACAACTCCTTCAACCTGTTTTTCAGGCAATTTTCAAATTCGGTTAGAGTATAGCAGATAATCAGCTGGGAAGCAAGTGATAAATCCAGAAAACAAGAGAATAAGCGAATAAATGAATAAAAGATTTTTTTAATAATT
>DVIY01000200.1 GCA_018710915.1 Candidatus Gallacutalibacter pullistercoris | reverse complement strand
GCAGCTTCCACACGATTTTCTCCGATGGGACATGCTTTCCTGATGAAGGAGAAAATTTTGCAAAAACATCCCGCTTCTGCCTTGACTTTTCTGTTGGAATATGGTATAGTTTTTGACTGTAAAGAAAATCTCTTTACAGAAACAGCAGGGAGGCGCCCTCATGGCAAAGGATCTTCAAATTTCTTTCCTGCTCGATTTTTACGGCGACATGCTCACCGAAAAGCAGCGGGAAATGATTGAGTACTATTATAATGAAGATCTTTCCCTCGCTGAAATCGCCGACAATCAGGGCATTACCCGTCAGGGCGTGCGGGATTCTATCAAGCGGGCAGAAAGCCAGCTGCTGGAAATGGAAGAACGCCTTGGCCTTGCAAAGCGCTTTCGCGAAATGCGCGAAGGCTTGTCGCAGATCTGCGACGCGGCGCTGCGCATTGAAGAATACAATGCGCGGTATATTTATGCCCGTGAGGTCGAACAGGAAGTCAAAAATATTATCGATACAGCCAAAAAGCTGTGTGAAGACTAAACAGCAGACGGCTCTGCCGGGAAAGAAAGGACGGTGACGGTTTGGCTTTTGAAGGACTGGCTGAAAAGCTGAGCAATTCATTCAAAAAGCTCCGTTCCAAGGGTAAACTGAGCGAATCGGACGTGCGGGAGGCCATGCGCGAAGTGCGGCTGGCACTGCTGGAAGCCGACGTCAACTACAAGGTGGCCAAGGAGTTCACCGCCAAAGTAACCGAACGCGCTGTCGGCGCAGAGGTTATGCAGAGCTTGACTCCGGCACAGATGGTCATCAAAATCGTCAACGAAGAGCTGACCTCTCTGATGGGCGGTTCACAGGCCCGGCTGGATATGCCCTCCAAGCCTCCGGCTGTTGTGATGCTCTGCGGTTTGCAGGGCGCCGGTAAAACCACCCACGCCGCCAAGCTGGCAAAGCTGCTGCGCAGCCAGGGACATCGCCCGCTGCTGGTGGCCTGCGATATCTATCGTCCCGCCGCTATCAAGCAGCTGCAGGTGGTTGGCGGACAGGTAGAAACCCCTGTTTTTGAGATGGGCACCGAAAAGCCCGTCAAAATTGCACAGGCGGCCATCCGCCATGCAAAAGACTATGGTTACGACTATGTTTTAATCGATACCGCCGGCCGGCTGCAAATCGACCAGGCGCTGATGGATGAGCTGAAAGAGATCAAAGCGGAAGTAAACCCGTCGGATATCCTGCTGGTAGTAGACTCTATGACCGGCCAGGAGGCCGTGAATGTGGCGAAAACCTTTGACGACCTGCTGAACATCACCGGCGTCATCCTCACCAAGCTGGACGGCGATACTCGCGGCGGCGCGGCGCTCTCGATTCGCGCTGTGACCGGCAAGCCCATTAAGTTCGCCGGTGTGGGCGAAAAGCTGGGCGATCTGGAGGCATTCCACCCCGACCGCATGGCTTCGAGAATCCTGGGTATGGGCGACGTGCTCTCGCTGATTGAAGACGCCCAAATGAAGCTGGACGAAACCGCCGCCAAAAAAGCTGCGGAAAAAATGATGCAGAACCGCTTCGACCTGAACGACCTGCTGGAGCAGTTTGAACAGGTGAAGAAGATGGGCCCGCTGAAAAACGTTATTTCCAAGCTGCCGGGCATGGACAAACAGCTGAAAAACGTCGATCTGGACGACAGCGACAAGATGATGGACCGCATGAAGGCCATTATCCTTTCGATGACCCCGAAAGAGCGTGAAAAGCCCGAAATCATCAACCCTTCCCGTAAGCGCAGGATTGCAGCGGGCAGCGGTATGAAGGTGGAAGACGTAAACCGGCTGCTGCGCCAGTTTGAGCAGATGCAGAAAATGATGAAGCAGCTGCGCCCCGGCAAGGGCAAGCGGCGCCGCATGATGCCCCCCGGTATGATGCCGCCGATGTAAAACGAATTCACTCGATGGGGAAACCCAAAAGGGGTACTCCCGTTGATGAAGATATATGAAAAAACAAGAAATCACTTTGGAGGTACACAAAAATGGCAGTTAAGATCAGACTTCGCAGAATGGGCGCTAAGAAGGCTCCTTTCTATCGCATTGTTGTTGCAGATTCCCGTTATCCCCGCGATGGCCGTTTCATCGAGGAAATCGGCTACTATAACCCCATGGAGGAGCCCTCTGTGGTGAAGGTTGACCCCGAGAAGGCAAAGAAGTGGATTGCCAACGGCGCTCAGCCCACCGACACCGTGAAGGCTCTGTTCAAGAAGCACGGCGTGCTGTAAAAAATTGGAGGATTGAACCATGCAGGAGTTGCTGGTGTCCATTGCACAGGGACTCGTTGAAAACCCGGACGCTGTTACGGTAACGGCAGACGCTCCCCTGGAAGACGGGACGGTGGTCTATCATCTGCACGTTGCAGAAGAGGACATGGGCCGCGTCATCGGCAAGCAGGGCCGGATTGCCAGAGCCATCCGCGTGGTGATGCGCGCGGCGGCTACCCGCGAAAACGGCAAAGTCGCTGTGGAAATCGGTTAAACCAAATGAAAGGGCCATGACAGGATTTTGTCACGGCCCTTTTTACAATATACAATATAATGACTAATGACTCTTGAAAACAAGGAGGAACGCCAATGCGCAGAGATTTTCTGGAAGCCGGAAAAATTGTAGGCACCCACGGCATCCGCGGCGAGCTGCGGGTGGAGCCCTGGTGTGATTCGGCAGAATTTCTCACCGGATTTAAAACACTCTACTGGAACAATGGCGAAACCCCGGTAAAAGTGCTCGGCTCCCGCGTGCACAAATCGCTGGTGCTGATGAAGCTGGAAGGCGTGGAATCCGCCACCCAGGGCGACCTGCTCCGTGGAAAAGTGCTGTATCTGGCACGCAAGGACGCAAAGCTCCCCGAAGGCCGGTATTTTATTCAGGATTTGATTGATATGCAGGTGCAGGATGCGGAAACCGGCGTGGTTTATGGAAAGGTGAAGGAAATTTTCCAGACCGGCGCTAACGATGTATACCGGATTCAGAATGAAAACGGCAAAGAATTCCTCTTCCCTGCCGTGGATGAGATGATTGCAGAGACCAGTCTGGAAACCGGGGTCGTCAAAGTGCGCCCCATTCCCGGAATTTTTGACAGCGAGGACTGAACCCATGAGAATTGACCTGCTTACCCTGTTCCCCGACATGTGCGAAACCGTTATGGCAGAAAGCATTGTGGGCAGGGCTCGAAAAAAAGGCTGTTTGCAGGTGTGCTGCCACCAGATTCGCGATTATGCCTATGACAAACACCAGCGGGTGGACGACTGCCCGTTCGGCGGCGGCAAAGGCATGCTGCTGATGGCGGAGCCGATTGCGCTTTGCATCGATGACCTGACGGCACATCTGGGCAAAAAGCCGCATATCATTTATATGTCCCCTCAGGGACGCGTACTGGACCAGCAGCGGGTCAAAGAGCTGGCGCAGATGGAAAACATCGCCATTCTGTGCGGCCACTATGAAGGTGTGGATGAGCGGATTTTGGATACCTATGTGGACGAACAGATTTCGCTGGGTGATTTTGTGCTCACCGGCGGTGAGCTGCCGGCACTGGCACTGGCAGACGCGGTGAGCCGCATGATTGACGGCGTATTGGCCGAAGACGTGTGCTTTGAAGAGGAAAGCCATTATAATGGGCTGCTGGAATACCCCCACTACACCCGTCCCGCCAATTGGCGCGGACAACAGGTGCCCGAGGTGCTTTTAAGCGGGCATCACGGCAATATCGCCAAATGGCGGCGGGCGCAGTCTTTGTGGCGCACACTCAAGCACCGGCCGGATATGCTGGAAAAGGTAGCCTTTGAAAAGGGCGACCCGGAATTGTTGTATCGTATTCGCCGTGAAATGGAGCCTGAAATAGAAAACGGGGAAAATTCTCTGGAAAAGATGGTATAATTCTCCATACGTCCGGGAATTCTATGGAATGCCGTCCGGCATATTGCTGAAAAACATCCCGCTTTATTTTTCACAAACTGTACAAAGCGGTTTTTTTCGTTTCCCTTACTCCCCCCAAACCCCTGTTTTTTGAGTTCTTTTGCTGGTGTTCCATGCCCATGTTTATAAAAAACTGGGGTAAAATACCAAGATTTCCCCTTTGATTGCCAAAATTTTATCAAGATTCAGGTAAAGGTGCACAAAGGT
The DNA here is from genome assembly GCA_018710915.1 of Candidatus Gallacutalibacter pullistercoris. GTDB lineage: Bacteria > Bacillota > Clostridia > Oscillospirales > Acutalibacteraceae > Heritagella_A > Heritagella_A pullistercoris. The sequence goes on along the minus strand of DVIY01000200.1, from coordinate 18,488 downwards.
GGCGGACTCCATTTTCCGCCCATTCGGTCACACAGCCGAATTTTACGCCAGAAGGTTGACGGCATGGCGAATTGTGGTATAATAGCCTTAAATTAACAGGATAAACGCGTTTGCTGGAATAACGGTGAAAGTTTCCGCTTTTCAGTGCGTGTGTCTGTTTTGATTTTGTCTGAATCTTTTATATTACTGCTAGGAGAGTGAATACCATGTGTGTAAAAGAAGTAATGGTGCAGAATCAGGTTGGCCTTCACGCCCGTCCGGCAACTTTCTTCATTCAGAAGGCTAATGAGTTCAAATCTTCCATCTGGGTTGAGAAGGAAGAGAGACGCGTAAACGCCAAGAGCCTGCTGGGCGTCCTGTCCCTGGGCATTGTCGGCGGCACCAATATCCGCATCATCGCTGACGGCGCTGATGAGCAGGAAGCGGTTGACAGCCTGGTCGATCTGGTCAAGTCCGGATTTGCCGAGTAATCAATCAAAGAATAAAAAATTGCTGCGGCAGATTGTTTTTCAATAGCGCCGCGGCGATTTTTTTTGCACTGCCGTCCGGCGGTGCTTTTCTTTTTTAACGCTTTTTCAAAGGAGGGCGCCATATGCTGCAACGCGGCGACAAAATCGGAATCTGCGCCTGTTCCAACGCTTTGGCCGATACAGAGCCAGTCCGCAAACTGGAACCGGTATTGGCGGGGCTTTCTTTGACCCCGGTATACAGCCCCTGTCTGTATAGTGATGGCAGCGTATTCAGCGGGACAGCCCGGCAGCGGGCCGACGCGCTGCATTCCCTGTACGCAGACGACAGCGTCCGCGCGATTTTTGATATTTCCGGCGGGGATTTGGCAAACGAAGTGCTGGATTATCTGGACTATGACTTCATCCAAGCCCACCCAAAGCCATTTTGGGGCTACAGCGACCTGACGGTCATCCTCAATGCGCTTTACGCCAAAACCGGCGCCGTCTCCGGGCTATACCAGCTGCGGAACCTTGTCCGCGAACAGGGCGAAAGCCAACAGCATCGCTTCCGCCTTTCGGTTCTGGAGGGAAAAGACGACCTGTACCGGATTCACTGGGATTTTTTGCAGGGGGACTCCATGCAGGGCGTGGTAATAGGCGGGAATATCCGGTGCCTTTTAAAGCTGGCCGGTACCCCCTATCTGCCCGATTTTACAGGGAAGCTCCTGTTCCTGGAAAGCCGCAGCGGCGGCCCCGACCGGATTGCCGCCTGTCTCGCCCAATTACGCCAGCTGGGTGCCTTTTCGAAAATCAGCGGCCTGCTGCTGGGCACCTTTACCCAAATGGAGCGCACACAGGCATTGCCGGATGTACCGGAGCTGGTGCGCCGGGCCGTAGACGATCCCACCCTCCCCATTGCCGTAACTTCCCAAGTCGGGCACGGGGCAGACTCGCAGTGCCTGCTGATTGGAAAAAGCTATCGGATTCTTGCAAACGCATCCCTCTCGTGAAAGGAGAATTTCATGGAAACGTCCGCAACCGCGCCGGAGAAAACCGCGCGCACACAGGAAGAACACATCAAAGAGCTGCGGGCCAGAGCCATGCGCCTGCCCCTTCATCCCGGCGTATACATCATGCACGACAAATCCGGAGAAATCATTTATATCGGTAAGGCCAAGGCGCTGAAAAACCGTGTGAGCCAGTATTTCGGCTCTGACAAAAACCACGAAGAAAAGGTGCGCAAGATGGTCTCGAACGTGGAGTATTTCGAGTACATCCTCACCGACAGCGAATTTGAAGCGCTGGTGCTGGAATGTAACCTCATCAAGCTCCACAAGCCCAAATATAACATCCTTCTGAAAGACGACAAGGGGTACCACTATATCCGCATCAGCGGCGGCGACTGGCCCCGCATTTCGGAAGCAAACGTGGTGGCTGACGACGGCGCCACCTATGCCGGGCCCTATGTCAGCGCCTGGGCGGTAAAGGAATCCATCGACGAAGCGCGGAAGATCTTCCGCCTGCCCACCTGCAACCGCAAATTCCCGCAGGACATCGGCAAGGGCCGCCCCTGTTTGAACTATTTCATCAAGCAGTGCAGCGCCCCCTGCACAGGAAAAATCTCGCAGAAGGAGTACCAGGAAAGCGTAAAAGACGCGCTGGACTTCTTACAGGGCGGCAGCACACAGGCTGTCAAAATCATGACGGAAAAGATGAACGAGGCGGCAGAAAATCTGGAATTTGAAAAAGCCGCCCGGATTCGTGACCGGCTGGCCGCAGTGAAAAAAATGCGGGAACGCCAGAAAGTAGTGGCAAGCCCTGTACCGGAGCAGGACGTGATTGCACTGGCACAGAGCGGCAGCGCGGGATGCTTTTTTGTATTCCGCTTTCAGGACGGCAGGCTGTGCGATCAGGAAAGCTTTCTGCCGGGCGACTGCGGCGAAGCCCAGACCGCACGGATGGAATTTTTGCAGCAATATTATGGCATGCGGGAGCGCATCCCCCCCAGAGTCACGCTGGACGGCCCTGCCTCGGACATGGAACTGCTGGGGGAATGGCTGAGCCAGAAAGCCGGGCGCAAGGTGACCATTACCGTGCCCCAGAAGGGCCGTCAGGCACAGTTAACCGAAATGTGCAGAAACAATGCCGCCGAACAGCTTGCGCAGTCTACGGGGCGTTTTACGGGCAAAGAGGCCTCTGCTCTGGATGAACTGGGACGGCTGCTGGGACTCGACCCGCCGCCGGTGCGCATAGAAGCCTATGATATTTCCAACCTGGCAGGCGGCGAAAATGTGGCGGCCATGGTGGTATTTGAAAACGGGCACCCCGTAAAGGCCGACTACCGAAAGTTCAAGATTAAAACCGTCATCGGGCAGGACGACTACGGTTCCATGCGGGAAGTCATCTTCCGCCGGATGAAGGAATACGAAAAAACACAGGGCACCAACGAGAGCTTCGCCCGGCTGCCGGACTGCATCCTGCTGGACGGCGGCAAGGGGCATGTAGCGGCAGTAAAACCCCTGCTGGAAGGGCTGGGCTATTCCATCCCCCTGTTCGGCATGGTGAAGGACGACAAGCACCGCACCCGGGCCGTTACCGGAGACGGTGGAGAAATCGCCATCAACTCCAACCGTTCGGCGTTTACGCTGGTTTCCACCATTCAGGACGAGGTGCACCGGTTTGCCATTGGATTCCACCGGCAGCAGCGCAAAAAGGCCAATATTTCCACGACGCTCACTTCGATTGAGGGCATCGGAGACACCCGCGCACGGTCGCTGCTGCGGTATTTCAAGACGATTTCCGCTATCCGGGAGGCTTCTGTGGAAGAGCTTGCCAGTGCGCCCGGAATGAACTACCCGGCCGCGCAGAAAGTATATGACCATTTCCGAAAGGAAAAAGAATAAACCCAAAGGGCTTTTTTCGGGCGCATATTATACGCCCCTACAGATAAGACCGCAATTTTGGGATGAAATCCAGGTAGGGGTAGTTACCAACCGCCCAAAATGTTTCTCCGCCGCCCCGGCGAGGGTAGAGGATTGCCCTTTCTTCTGCGAGAAGAAAGAGGCGCAAAGAAGCGGAAAAGGGACCGCCTTGGTCCCTTTTCAAACCCCCACGAAGTTCCGATGCAGGAAGCAATGCGGAACCACCGCGCTTGTAAATTCCCTGCGGGAATTTGTGCGCGGCGGTTCAGTTAGCTCGCTGCCAGAGCAGTTTGCTCCGTAGTCAAATATTCAATGTGTTTCAATTCAAAATTTTGAATTCGAAAGGAGGAGGACAGCCATCAAACGTATCGTATCCTGTTGCATGCTGCTGCTGTTATTTTGCCTTCTTACGGGATGTCAGGAGATTGACCCCCGCACGATTTATACACAGGCACAGAAAAAAACGTCCGCCCTTTCCGGCGGGGAAAGAACGATTCAGCTGGAACTGGTAATAGACCCCGAGGGAAGCGCCAAGACCTATTCCTGGGATATGACAGCCAGATTTTTGCGCGAAGAAAAACAGACCAGGCTGGCCATTGAATCGGAAAATACATTTCCGGAAAGAAGCTTTTCTTCCCAGTCGCTTTATGACGGTTCAACTCTCTACATCAACGATAACGGCCAGAAATACCGGGCACAGATGGAATATTCCGTTTTGCAGCAGCGGATTTCGAGGGTGTATCCCAGCCTGGAGATTTCGGTTTCACAAATGAAAGAACTTACCTCGAAAACCAGGGACGGCGGTCAGGAATTCCAGTTTGCGATTTCTGCCGGAAATGTGGAGTCACTGCGCGATTTTGTGATGAGCCAGATCGAAAACTTTTCAACGGATATCCCAACGGAATTTACAGTGGAAAAGTCCGAGGGCATGGTCTGGGTCAATCAGGATGGTTATATTGCTTCCACCACACTTCAGATTCCCTGTGCCGTGCTGTACCATGGGGAAGAGCTCGAAGCCGAGATGACCTATCAGGAAGAGCTGGTTTCTCCGGGACAGCAGGTGAAAATTGAAATGACCAATCCCGAAGAATACCCCGAGGTGACGATGTGGGATCTTCCCTGGTAAATAATTTCATAAATTCGAGGGCTTTTGAGGGGAAAACCAGATGTAGGCTTCCCCTCAAAATTTGTTTATCGAGAAGTCTGCCTGTACCTTTTGAGAGAATTTGTGTTATAATAAGCCTGCAATTGATTGCGGCCAGAATGATACATAGTAGAAAGCGGATGATACAGATGAATAGCAGAACAAAATTGGATTTTGAAAGAGCGGCCGCTCTGTTCTGGGCGCTGGGAGGAGAAATCCCGCACGATCCGGGTTTGGAACGCACCGCTTCTGAAAAAGTAAAGGAATGGAACAGCCGGGAAAAAACGCTTCGCCGCGCCGCAGAGCTGTGCGGGGAAGGCGACACGCCGGAACAGAAATACCTGCTCACAAAGCTGTACAGCTGGATGGGGGCGGAGTATGCCGAAAAAACCATCCGGTTTGCATCGTCGTACCTTTCCGGCGAACCCTGGATCAAGCTGCCCCGGGCAACCGTGCGGCAGGACGGGATTTCGGTGAATCAGGAAATTGCAGCGCGTGCATCGATTTTTTCAGACCTTGCTCTGGCGCAGATGCAGCGGGGAGAATCTTCCCCTGCGCTTGCCAATTATTCCGAAGCGTACCGGCTCGAGCCGTATAACGCCATGTATCCGGTGAAAATCGCCGACCTTCTGGCGCTGACGCGCGGCGTGGAGGAAGCGCTGGAATATTTGCGCAACCAAAAATCTTCGGCCTATTACCGCCCGGTGCGCTATACCGACGAGCGGGGAGTACGCCGTGAAAACGATACCTTCCGGCAGCTTCTGGATGCACATATCCGCAAAATGGAAGCCAGAAAGGCTGCCCTGGAACAATCTATCAGATAAAGGAGAACACTTTTGAAAACAGAAAGAATGTACCCTGCGGTACAGATTACCAAAAAGGGAGAAATCAGCCTGCGCTCCGGCCACCCGTGGGTGTATGAGGCGGAGATTACCGGCATTGAAAAGCCCGAAAAGCTGACAGATGGCTGCCTGACAGACGTATTGAGCAGCAAAGGGCGTTATCTGGGGACCGGTTTTTATAACCATCATTCCAAAATCCGCGTGCGCGTGATTTCCAATAATACGAACGATACCTTTGACGAGGCGTTTTTCGAGCGCCGTTTGCGCCATGCGTGGGAATACCGCAAAACCGTGATGGGGGAAGACGTCTCCTGCTGCCGCCTGATTTTCGGGGAAGCCGACCATTTTCCCGGCCTTACGGTAGACCGGTTTCAGGATATCCTGGTAACGCAGACCCTTTCGCTGGGAATGGAACAGCGGAAACAGATGCTCTTCCCGGCGCTGTTCCGCATGCTGCGGGAGGACGGACAGGACATCCGCGGCATTTACGAGCGCAATGACGTCGCTATCCGCAAGCTGGAAGGGCTGGAAGAGGGAAAGGGCTTTTTCCCGCTGGATGGCGTGCCCACCCCGGAGAGTACCGTCACGGAAATCACCGAAAACGGCATCCGGTATGGGGTTGACTTTGAAAACGGTCAGAAAACCGGATTCTTCCTCGACCAGAAATACAACCGCCGTGCAGCGGCGCGGCTGGCTCCGGGCAAACGGGTGCTGGACTGCTTTACGCATACCGGCTCTTTCGCCCTGAATGCAGCGCAGGCCGGTGCGGAGCATGTGTGCGCGGTGGATATTTCCGCCGATGCCGTGCAGATGGCGGAATCAAATGCTCGCCGTAATGGGCTGGAGGGCCGCATGAGCTTCCGGCAGGCAGATGTGTTTGACCTGTTGCCGCAGCTTGCACATGAGCCGGGCGCGAATTTTGATTACATCATCCTGGACCCGCCGGCCTTTACCAAATCCCGCCAGACGGTTTCCAGCGCAGCGCGCGGGTATAAAGAAATCAACCTGCGCGCCATGAAGCTGCTGCCCCGCGGCGGATATCTGGCCACCTGCTCATGCTCTCACTTCATGACCGAGAAGCTTTTCTGCGATATGCTGCGCAGTGCAGCGTTTGATGCCAATGTTTCTCTGCGTCAAATTGAAGCCCGCCAGCAGGCGCCCGATCATCCCATTTTGTGGAATGTTCCCGAGACCAATTACCTCAAGTTTTATTTGTTCCAGGTAGTGTGATGCATAGAAAACAGGGCCTCCGAAAAAAGGAGGCCCTGTTCAGTGTGTCGATAAACCCAGCTGGCTGAAAAAGTTGCACAAAACAGTTCGCGTGGGAACCGCTGCAAAATCGCAGAAGCTGCCCCGCGACGCAAAAGTTTTCGTCCACATTTTTCAAAAGGTGGTGGGTGTCCAGAGGGCAACGGTCTCGCCTGCCGGCTCGGGCGCCGTGTGCCGGTGGCAAACAACGCCCCCTCAAAGAGGGGGCTATAATAAAAAGTGCCGTTGCGGAACTCTTCTATATTTTGGGCCTGCGCCCTTGTTGTTTGTCTGCCGGAACCCTCCCGGGCGGGCTCCGGACAGTGTAAGTACGGTGCAGCCACTTCAGCCGCGATATTCAGTATAGCATACGCATGGGGAAAAAAACGTCGAATCCGGGATGGCTTTTCTGTCTTTTTCCATTCTTTTTTGCAAAAATACTGAAAATTGCCCGATACGGTTTACCATCTTCGGAAGGTGTACAGGGGCTGGATGTGGTATAATAAGGACATTCTGATTCCCATAGAAAGACGTGAGTGTATGAAAATCATCCTGCAAATCGGCGTTGTGCTTGCTATCTGCCTGCTGGGGGAAGGCGTTTCCCTGCTTTTGCCCATTCCCTTTCCCGGCAGCGTAATTGCCATGATTCTGCTCTTTCTGCTGCTGCTTTCCAGCCTGCTGCGCCCGGAGCACATCCGGCAGAAATCGGACTTCCTGCTGCAAAACATGGCCTTTTTCTTCATCCCTGCGGGGGTGGGCATTATGGAATATGCAGAAGACCTGCTCCCCTTCCTGCTGCCCCTGCTGCTGATCTGCGTGATTACCACCGTTTTGACCTTTGCCGCCTCTGCGCTCACCGCAAAACTGGTCATCCATTTGCAGGAAAAATCACACGCCGGAAAGGAGGGGGAATAAATGGACGCGATCACCTCTTCCCCTCTTTTCGGGATTATCCTCTGCGTTTTTACCTTTGAATTTGGGGTATGGCTGCAAAAAAAGCTGAAAACACCCCTGTGTAACCCGCTTCTGATCTCAATCGCCCTGATTATCGCAATCTTACAGGTGTTTAAAATCCCGCTGGAGAACTTTATGGCGGGCGGGGATGTCATCTCCCTGTTTCTGGCGCCGGCTACAGCAGTGCTGGCGCTCTCGGTTTACAGCCAGCTGGAAGTGCTGAAAAAGCACTTCCTTCCGGTGGTCTGCGGCTGCCTGGCGGGCTCGGTTGTTTCCATGGTCAGTGCAGCGGGGCTGTGCATGGCCTTTGGACTGGATGAAGCCCTGACCGCGGCGATGATTCCCAAATCTGTGACCACGCCTATCGCCATGGAGATTTCTCGGCAGCACGGCGGTCTGGTAGCCGTTACCGTGGCGGCGGTTATTTTCACCGGGATTCTGGGCGCGATCCTTTCTCCCCTGCTGATTAAAATTTTCCGCATCTCACACCCGGTCGCACAGGGTGTGGGCATCGGCACCAGCAGCCACGCGGTTGGCACCACCAAGGCAGTGGAGCTGGGCGAAATCCAGGGCGCCATGAGCGGCATTTCCATCGGCGTCAGCGGCATTATCACGGTGCTGCTCTCTCTGTTTTTACCGGCATAATTTCCCGGCTTCTATAATTACAAACACCCCGAAAAATAAGCCCATTCCGGCGCGTTTTTCGGGGTGTTCCTGTATTTGTTGGTTATGCTTCAGGCGTATTGGGAAGCCGGCGGTAACCGGTAGAAAAATCGACCAGGTTCCGAAGCGGCTCGCTGCAGCGGTATGCTTTCAGGTTTTCGGCTGAAATGCGGATGATGCGCTCCAGCGTTTCCTGCAAATGGAAGAAACCGGAAATGTGCGGCGTAACCACAGCACTGGGAATCTCCCACAGCCGGTGGCCTTGCGGCAGCGGTTCAGGGTCGGTGACATCCAGCCCCGCCCCCAGCAGATGGCCGCTTTCCAGCGCGTCGCACAGCGCCTCGGTATCCACAATGGCGCCGCGGCCTACATTGAGCAGCACAGCCCCCTCTTTCATCAGCCCGATACGGCGCCGGTCCATCAGATGGGCCGTTTCACGGGTGCCCGGCATGGCAATGGCCACCACGTCCGCGCGGGGCAGCAGCACGTCCAAGTCGGCGGTCAGGTGTACTTCGTCGGCATAATCGGGGCAGCGCGTGTCGGTTCGCCGCACGCCGATCACATAAGCCCCCAGCGCTTTGACGCGTTTGGCAAATTCCCCGCCGATATCGCCCATACCGAGCACCAGCACAGCAGAGCCGTAAATCGAGCGCACCTTCCCCTGGCTTTTCCATTCCTGCCGGTGCTGTGCATCGCGATAGGTGTGCAGGCGCTTGAAGATTTCCAGCAGCATGCCCAGCATGTGCTCTGAAATCGCCAGCCCATAAGCGCCGGTCGCGTTTGTCAGCAGCGTGTTGGGGGCAAGGACGCCCGGGGCCAGATAGGGGTCTGTCCCGGCGCTGTTGCATTGCAGCCATTCCAGATTTTCTGCGCCGTGCAGCAGCTTTACCGGCGGGTTCCCGATGAGAATCTGTGTCTGGTCAATTTCTTCCTGCGTGACGGTATCCGGGGAACGGTACACAAACCGGTACTCCGGCGCAGCAGATTCCAGAAGGGTGCGGTGGCGTTCTTCTACCGGAAGAAGCACCGTGACAATTTTTGACATTTTGACAACATCCTTTCCCAAAAATGATTACATCAATCCCAGCACGCATTTCCAGCTTACAATACGGAAGGCCGCATGATCCAGAATATCCTGCGGGATAATCCCGTTATTGACTGCGTCCAGAATTTCCTGATAAGCAGCTGCATAGTCGCTGCACAGAATCATATCGTTGCCGCAAAGCAGCGCCTGTACATAGACGCCGTGTTCCAAATCGAGCTTTTGCCCGGAAACGGCCTGCATCGAAAGGTCATCCGTCATAATGATGCCGGTAAAATTCATCTCTTCGCGCAAATAGCGGTGCACTTCGGCAGAAAGCGAGGCAGGAAGGTTTTTGTCCATGCAGGCTACCGTATTGTGAGAAACCAGAATCGAATAAACCCCTGCATCAATCCCGGCCTGGAATGGGATGAGGTCGCGGCTTTCCAGCTGCGAAAGGCTGCGTTCATCCAACGATGCCCCGGTGTGCGTGTCGCTGTTGGATCCGTATCCGGGGAAATGCTTGAGGGTAGCAGAAAGCCCGCGCTTCTGGAACTGTTCCAGCACAGCCGTGACATATTCTGCGGTCTCTTCGGCTCCCTGCCCAAACGAACGAGAATAGATAAAATCTTCCCGGTCGGTAGAAACATCGGCCACCGGCGCCAGATTGGCATTGACGCCCAAATCAAGCAGCAGCTTGGCTTTTTCGGCGGCGTCAGACTGAACCAGCTCCATATTGCCCATGGCAAACAGCAGCTGCGGCGAGCGGAATGGCGTCGCGCGCAGGTTGGGGTTGCTGCTGATGCGCACCACGTCGCCGCCCTCTTCGTCCACCGCAATAATCAGCGGGATTTTCGCGGCCGACTGCCAGCCCTGAATCATATTCTGAATCTGCCAGCGGGTTTTCCCTTCATAATCGCGCGCAAAGGTCACAAAGCCGCCCAGATGATAGGCAGCCGCATCGCTGCCGGCCCCGCTGGAGGGCGTACAGCCCAAAAGGACCTGTCCGACTTTTTCTTCGGTGGTCATGGATTGCAGCGCGACATATGCCTTTGAATAGCCGCTGGAAAACACGCCGTTATCCAGCCATGCGAGCGGGATGCTGCTGAGGTTCTCATCGGCATCGGCTGTTTTTTCGACCGAAAGCACGGTGACCGGCTGGATACCGGCTTCCTCGTCCAGCTCTCCCAGATATCCAATTTCAAAATACGCCCCGTTTTCTGTTCCGGGAAGCCCCGAAAAAGGCACATTGACCACAGCAAAGGTATAATCATCATTCCCCTGTGTACGTATGGTGAGAAAACCGTCATAATACCGAATCAGGATTCCTTCCAGTATTTTCTGCGCCGATGGCGTGGCGGTCGGCGCAGGCGCGGCGGTCGGGTCAGGTGACGGTGTATCCTGTGCAGCAGGCGAAGGGCTGGAAGACGGTTCCTCCTGAAAGCTGCACCCCAGCGGGAATAAAAGGAGCACGACGGCAAGCAGCAGGCAAATGCTCCGAAAATGGGCCCGAAAGGCTCTCATAGTCATCCTTCCTTTCCAAAAACGGTAAAGGGATTCTTTGCAAAACTGTCTTGATTATAGCACAGTTTTGCAAAAAAAACAGCACCATGACAATAATGACAAGAATGTAAGGTATCTGCGCAGATTTTTGCAGGCGCGTATTTTCAAAAAACCCTTGACAAAAAGCAGGGGTTGTTATATAGTTAGTTACAGAAGTAATTAACCAGTCAACCAACAAAGGGGGAAGAGCATGAAACTGGATACAACACTGGAAACCCCCATCTACCTGCAAATTGCCGCCGGGCTGGAGGACGGAATCTTTCTGGGCGCTTACCCGGAGGAAACACAGGTCCCCTCCACCACCGAGCTTTCCGTCAGCCTGCAAATCAACCCGGCGACGGTGCTCAAGGGCGTAAACCTGCTGGTAGAGGAAGGCATCCTGTATAAGAAAAGGGGAGTCGGTATGTTTGTGAGCAAAGGGGCACAGGAAAAAATCCGTGAAAAACGCCAGAACGCTTTTTATGAAGGGTATATCCGCCCGCTGGTGACGGAGGCCAAAAAGCTGGGTCTGGCCGAAGAACAGCTTTTGAAGCTGCTGGAAAGGGGATACAGAGAATGAACGCCATTACCTGCACACAGGTGAGCAAAACCTTTAAAGACATCCGCGCGCTGGACAACGTCAGCCTTTCGTTTGAAGAAGGGAAAATCTACGGCCTGCTGGGCCGCAACGGCGCAGGCAAAACCACGCTGCTGAACTGCATTACCGGGAGGCTGTTCCCCACCGGGGGAGAAATCCGGGTGGATGGAGAGCCCTGCATGGAAAACGAAAATGCGCTGCGGAAAATCTTCTACATGGGGCAGCAGGAGCTGTATCCGGAAGAAATGACGGTGCAGAAGGTCTTTGCCTGGACAAAGCTGATTTATGGCGGCTTTGATATGGAATACGCCCACGCGCTGTGCGAAAAATTCGGGCTGAACCCCAAAAAGAAAACCAGCAAGCTCTCCACGGGCTATCGCTCGATTTACAAGCTCATCACGGCGCTGGCGGTGGATGTTCCCTATCTGCTGCTGGATGAACCGGTGCTGGGACTGGACGCAGGACACCGGGAGATGTTCTATCGGGAACTGCTGGAAAGCTATGGCCGGAACCCCCGCACCATCGTCCTGTCCACCCATCTGATTGAAGAAGCCGCTTCCCTGCTGGAAGAGGTCATCATCCTGCACAACGGCAGGGTGATGTGCCACAAGACCTGTGAAGAGCTGCTGCACAGCGGCTATACCGTCAGCGGCAAGCAGTCGGAAGTGGATGCCTTTATCGCCGGGAAACAGGTGCTGTCGCAGCAGTCTATCGGCGGGCTGAAAACTGCGGTGATTTACGGCCAGCCGGAAAAACACCTGCCGGAAACATTGGAAACCGGCCGGATGGATTTACAAAAGCTGTTTGTGGCTATGACCGAAGAAAACGGGAGGGATTTTTCATGAAGCTGGCAACCCGATATTATCTATATAATGTGCGCAATTCCCTGTTGATTGCTTTTGGGGTCGTGACCGGAATCCTGCTCTCTTCCGGGCTGTTCCTGCACTTCAACCGGAGCGAAAACACGGATTACAGCATTTCCGGCTTTGAGATGACCTGCATCATCTTCACGCTGGTCACCGGGCTGGTGGCGTTCCGGGAATACTTCCGGTTCTTCCAGCAGAACGGCATCTCGAGAAAAAGCCAGTTTGTGGGCTGGACTACTGCACTGACGGCGCTGTGTGCGGGAGAAGCGGCTATTTGTCTGCTGGCCGGGCGGATTTTCAGCCTGTTTTTAAACTATGAAAGCATGTTTTCGCAGATTTACGCCGGCGAGTTCTTTTATCCAAACCCGGTGTTTTTTGCCGCGCAGGAATTTTTCTGGATTTTCGCCATATGCTTACTGATGGGCAGCGCGGGATTTGCCATCACTCTGCTGTATTACCGGCTTTCCAAAACCGGCAAGCTGTTGGTTTCCATTTTAGTACCCGGCACGCTGTTCATCCTGCTGCCCATGGCAGATAAGCCTCTGCTGCACGGCGGGTATACCTGGCTGCTGAAACAGATTATGATACTGGCTACCGGCCACACAGAAAAAGGCGTTTTCCTGTGGATTCCCATCACCACTGCGCTGGTGTGCAGCGTGCTCTGCCTGCTGGCGGCATGGCTGATGATGCGCCGCGCGGAAATTAAGTGAATGAACCGTGAAGACAGTTTGAAAATTTACTAAAATCATCGTTTTCCCCCTGCCCGGAGGTTGCAATCCGGCAGGGGGAAATGGTATATTGTAGAAAAAACGATGAGGGTGACGGATTTGAAAAAGCCTGAAAAAACCGCGCTGATTACCGGCGCGTGCGGCACAGGGATTGGCAGGAGCACTGCCCTTACGCTCGCGCGGGAAGGATATTCGGTGGCAATCAATTACCGCAGCCATGAAGAGGCCGCACGCCAGGTGGCAGAAGCTGCCGCTGCTATGGGCGCCGATGCGGCGGTCATACAGGGAGACGTATTTATAAAGGAAGACTGTGCGCGGCTGGTCAATAAGACACTGGAAATTTTCGGCCGGCTGGATGTGTGCATTATCGGGCCGGGAGCGGGCTGGAACTGTGAACCGGTATGGGCGCTGGACAGCGAAGCCTCTGCACAGGATGTACAGCAGGAAGTGCTGCCGGTGTATCATCTGCTGCCGCTGGTGGCGCCGGAAATGGAGAAGCGCCGCTGGGGCCGTTTTCTGGCTTTTTCCAGCAACATGGACTGCCCTTCTCCGTCGTATTCCTATAACACCGCCAAGAGTGCGCGGACAGCCGCCGTGCTGGGAGCCGCAGCATCACTCTGGGAAAAGGGGATTACCGCCAATGTGATTTCGCCGGGCCCGGTGGAGCCTTTTTCTTCTTTGCAGGAAGCTGTGGATGCCTGCCGAAAGAAAAGCGGCGGGCGGACAGGGATTTCCCCGCAGGAAATCGCAGAAGCCGCAGCCTTTTTGTGCTCGGAACAGGCCGGGTATCTCACCGGCACGGAGCTCAAGTTCCGCTTTTAATCGGGCAGGAAATATGGCTTTTCTGTCACTTTGTACCATTCCCACACTGGACAAGCTGTGATATAATGAGAACATTCGAAACAGGCCCTTCTACCGGGAATTGCCGGAGGTTTTAGAGAGAAGGGCAGCGTGGTCTTTGCAGGAAAGGAATGGTCAGGAGAATGTCATATCAGATGAATCTGGGAGAATGGAACTCGGTGTTTGCAGTTCCTTCCTCTCTGGTAGATACCCATATGCGTCTGGCGGGAGCGGTGCAGCTCAAGGTGCTGCTGTGGACGCTTCGCCACGCAGGGGAAGAAATCACCGTTGAAACACTGGCAGCGGCGGTGGGGGCCAGCCCCGCCGATACCCGCGACGCCATGCAGTATTGGGTAGAAACCGGGCTTCTGCGCGTTTGCGGGGAACAGCTTTCCCCCGCCGGGATGGAATCGGAAGCGAAAAGTGAAAGCCCCGCGCCCCGGCAGCCTGTGCAGGAAGAAACTGCCCGGCAGGAAGCGCCCCGGCTGGTGTCGTCTATGCCCGCGCCGGAAGCGCAGCCAAAATCCCAGCCCGAAAATAAGCCCGCAGAGAAAAAGATGCCGCGCCGGATTCCCAAGCCGGACGGCATATTTGTGTCACAGCGCATCAATGAATCGCAGGAGATCAGCTTTTTGATGCAGGAAGCCCAGCTGATTCTGGGAAGGCCCATTTCGCCCGGCCTTTCTTCCAGTTTGCTTTTCATTCACGATGATTACGGCCTGCCCGTGGATGTCATCGTGATGCTGCTGCAATATGTCAAGGATAAAGGGCGCGACAACACCAATTATATCGAAGCGGTCGCCAAAGGCTGGGCGTCAGACGGCGTGTTCAGCCACGAAGCCGCCGAGCAGAAGCTGCGCCAGCTGAAAGAAAACGAGCAGGCGTGGCGCCGGGTAGAATCCGCGCTGCGCATCCCGAGGCGTTCCCCCAGTACGCGGGAAGAACAGTTTGCCCGCCGCTGGCTGGTAGAATGGGGCTTTGGGGAAGAAATGCTGCGCGAAGCCTATGACCGGTGCGTTGATTCCACCGGCCGCATGAACTTGAGCTATATCAACCGGATTCTGGAGCGCTGGCACAAGGCGGGAATCCGCACCCCCCAGCAGGCGATGGACGCCCAGAGTGAGCGGGCAGCTTCGCGCCAGGCAGAAAAAGAGACCAGTTTTGATTTGGATGAGTATGAGCGCACCAGCCGCTGGGGATACTTTGGAAAGGAGTAAACGCGATGGGATACAGCCGTGAAGTGTATGATTCCGCGATGGCCGTACTGCGGCAGAGGAAAAACCATGCCGAGCAGGAAGCTGAACAGCGGCGGTCGGCATTTTATCTGCTCTGCCCCCGTGCAAAGGAAATCCAGCACGAGCTGGCTTCGGTGGCGTCTTCCACAGCCAGGGCTGTTTTCGGCGGAAAAAACACCGCACAGGCCCTGACTGAGCTGAAAGAGAAAAGCCTCGCACTGCAAAAGGAGCGGGAAGAGCTGCTGCTGGGGGCCGGGCTGGAAAAAGACGCCCTGGAGCCGAAATACCGGTGCGGACAATGCGGCGATACCGGCTATATCGACGGCCGGATGTGCAGCTGTTTAAAATCGCTGCTGCGGCAGGAAGCCTACCGCCGCCTGAACGAGATGACGCCGCTGACGCTTTCGGGCTTTGAACAGTTCGACCTGCGCTATTATTCCGACCGGCAGGAATCCGGCGGCGTGTCGCCGCGCAGCCACATGAAGGCCGTGCTGGAAGGCTGCAAAAACTATGCGGCGAATTTCCAGGCACATTCCAACAGCCTGCTGTTTCAGGGAAGGACCGGGCTGGGAAAAACGCACCTTTCCCTCTCCATTGCGCGTGAGGTGATTCAAAAAGGGTACGGCGTGGTCTATGGTTCCGTGCAGAACTTTGCCACCGAACTGGAAAAAGAACGCTTCGGGCGCTCGGACGGGGACACCAACCAGCTCCTGCTGAACTGTGATTTGCTGATTCTGGACGATTTGGGGACGGAGTTTTCCACCACGTTTGTGACGGCGGCGCTGTATAACATCATCAATACCCGCCTGATGGCCGAAAAGCCCACCATCATCAGCACCAACCTCTCGATGAAGGAGCTGCTGGAGCGCTATGGGGAGCGCATGGTTTCGCGTATGATTGGTGGATACCAGCGCGTGATGTTCGCCGGCAGGGATGTGCGCCAGATGAAAAATCTGGAACGCGAACGGCAGCAGAAGCCCTCGGGCTTTCAGGCGTAGTTTTCGGAAAAAGCATTGTCATGACGGGCAGAAAATGCTATAATGTTCCGGAATCCACCAGAAAAACGCCTGCTGCGCCGGGGATTGCCGCTACAGTTTATTTGATTTTGCCTGATTATCAGAAAGGTTGTTGATTTATGAAAAAGCTGACAAAAATTGCTG
Source organism: Candidatus Gallacutalibacter pullistercoris (assembly GCA_018710915.1). Lineage (GTDB taxonomy): Bacteria > Bacillota > Clostridia > Oscillospirales > Acutalibacteraceae > Heritagella_A > Heritagella_A pullistercoris. The sequence continues at coordinate 2,277 of DVIY01000200.1, read as the reverse complement.
CCCTGCTTGCCGCATGCCTGATGCTGTTTACGGCCTGCAGCACCGAAGATTCCGGCAGCCAGAGCACCGGGGCTGATACCGCCTCTTCCGATGCTTCTACCCAGAGCAGTGAAGACTCTTCTTCCAAAACAGAAAGCTCTGAGGCACAGGAGTCCTCTGCGGCCGAAACGACTGCCCAGCCGGTTGGGACTGAATTTTATGACGACGCGGTCTTTATCGGCGATTCGGTTTCGCTGCGCCTGTACTATTATTGCCAGGGCCACAGCGGCGCGCTGGGAAAAGCGCAGTTCCTCACCTCCGGCAGCCTGGGAAGCGGCAACGCACTGGATAAGATTACCACCGATTCCGTACACCCCGTCTATCAGGGCGAAAAGATGCTGATTGAAGACGGCGTGAAGGCCAGCGGCGCCAAAAAGGTGTTTATCATGCTGGGCATGAACGACATCGGCCTGTATGGCATTGAAGATTCCGTCAAGAACATGCAGACCCTGATTGACCGGATTCTCGAAAAGTCCCCCGATGCAGAGATTTACCTCCAGTCCATGACCCCCATGCTGGAATCTACCCAGCTGAAGAACCTGAACAACGAAAACATTGAAAAATACAATGCCGAGCTGAAAAAGCTGGCAGAAGAAAAGGGCTATCATTTTGCCGACGTCGCTTCTGTCATGAAGGACGAAAACGGCAGCCTGATCCCCGAATATTGCAGCGACCCCGAAGATATGGGCATCCACTTTACCGACGCCGGTGCGGAAGCATGGATTGACTATCTGATGAAGAACGCCAGCAGCTTCTGATGAAAAGCACCGGTTTGGCTCCCCTGATTCTGTCGCTGCTAAGCGGAAGACCTGCGGAACTCTCCGGCAGCTTTTCACAGGGCCGCAGCCGCCGCGCAGCCGGCAGCGCGCCGGGCGTCCGGTTTTTGAGCCGGACGGGTATTTGGAGGCCGCGCTGCAATATGTCTACCATGCACCGGAATTTTCCCAGCGATATGGCGGCCGCTTTGAGCTGGAAGACGCTTTCGGCCGGGCTTCTTTGCCCTGCGGGTGGTTTTCCGAGGGAAAAGCGGAGTGCTTTGTCCGCGTAGCGGGTGAAATCTGGCAGCTGCATCTGTGCAGAAAGCGGCTGCGCCTCTGGCAGGTGCAGTCGGTTTGCAGGATCGAAACACCACAGGAAGAAATACAAAAAATGTTATGAAAGGAAATGAAAAGCATGAAAAAGGTTTTGTCTTTACTCGCAGTACTGGTTCTGGCAATCACCATGGCTGGGTGCAGCCAGGATAATTCCAACAAGAGCGCCGACCTGCCCAAAGTCCTGGAAAGCATGAAAAGCGAAGTCGGGTTCAGCGATGTGATTGAACTGGACGAAGGCGGGCTCAAGAGCAATTACGGCATCGAAGCAGATGACGTGAAGCAGTTTGCAGCGCTGGTAGACGCTTCCGGCATCAAGTGCGAAGAGGTTGTGATGATTGAAGCGAAAGACGCCGACGCCGCCAAGACCGTCAAAGAACAGCTGGACAAGCGCATGGAATCCAAGCTGGCACAGAACAAAGACTACCTGCCCGAGCAGTACGCCATCATCAAGAAGTGCAGCGTAGAGCAGAGCGGCAATTATGTGAGCATGATCGTCGGCGAGCAGCATGAGAAGCTGACGGAGATCTACAACAAAGCATTTGCATAAATAAAAACAGTCCCTATTCCGGCGCGGAGCGAGCATACGGATTCCAAAGGGGCGCCGTGTGCCAGTGGCACACAATAAGGCGCCGACCGAGCCGGCAGGCGAGACTTTAGCCCCTTTGGCGAGGGGGTAAGGGGGCGAGAAGCCCCCAAAACAAGTACGCTCTTTGCCAATCAAGCAGAAAACCCCGGAGAATCCGCTGTATTGGCGGTTCCTCCGGGGTTCTTTGCTTTATTTCTTGTACTGTACGATCTCGACTTTTTCGATGATAACGTCTTCTTTGGGTTTATTGTTGGAGCTGTCTGTTTTGACCGCTGCAATCTTATCAACTACGTCCATCCCTTCAAACACCTGCCCAAACACCGTGTGGCCGCGCTGGGGGTCAAAGGCATTGTATGCGCCGTCCAGAGAAGGGTTGCCGCCCTGCTCTTCGTAAATCTTCTTGTACTCGTCGGTGAGCAGATCAGTGTTCATAAACGTATAGCCATAGTAGCTCTGTACGGACTGCTTTTCTTCATCACTCATATTTTTGATCTGGTCATAGTTCCCCTTCATCGTGTCCCAGATACTGGAATCTACAGGCCCGGCCTGGTTGATGAA